>CAJMEI010000023.1 GCA_905212395.1 uncultured Christensenella sp.
TTGCACATATAATCTATTATAATTTTCTTGCTCAGTTAAAACTTGATCTCTAAGTTTATTTTCTGCAATAGATTGTACTGTAGCTTCTCCTTCTGTAGTATAGCTAATAGCACTTCTATATTGAACACAAATACTTGCAGCAGTAACAAAACATAAAATTCCTATTAAAAATACTTGCCATTTTTCCTTTTTCATCTATATAACTCATCCCTCTCTATAAGACAATTTTTAATACTACATAACCGGAAGCAGGAACGGATGCCGTCACTAATATATGAGCTTTTCCATTCTCATATTTAATCAACTGTGCAGGAACTTTCTTTCCTTTTTCATTATTTAAAATTTCCTTCATAAACAAAATTCGTGTATTCAAATCCGTACAAGATCCTAAATATACCGTTTTTTGTTCTTCCCCTAATATCAAAGTATAATTTGTGTTATCTGAAATATCAATTTTAGTAATATATTTATCTACTTCATAATTTTTTGAAGTTTCAATTATATTCGCAACTGTATCTAATTTCTTCAAATCATTTTCACAAAGTCTAACTGAATTATTGTTAATATTTATCAATGTCTCCATTGGTGTTTCTTCACCAATTAATACTGGTAAATCAATTTTCTCACTAGTAATATCTAAAACATAACCTTGTCCATCTATAATCGCATATTTTCCTTCAGCAAATTCAACTAAGTATTTTTCTGTTCTCTCTTCAACAATAATTTTTATCTTATTAGGTAAACTTCTAGAAATCTTTACAGAATTCACATATGAATTTCTTTCTATATTAGTAATTGCATCAGACTTTTTAAACAAAAATATATTCTTATATAACTGTATACCAGATAAACTTGCAATTGTATCTGATGCAATCTTTGAATTTTGTTCAACAACTATTTCTTGAATATTAAACATTGGCGATAAACATAAAAAACATATTGTTCCACCAAGCAAACAAATTAAAAGAATTATTCTAGTTAAGCTGACCCTTATTTTTTTCTTCTTTTCATTCATTTTAGGCCTAGCATTCTTATAATTATCCTTCCTAGGCTTGGTGTTTTTTGCTTTTTTCTTTTTCTTTTTAACTGATAAGTTTTTATCTTTTTTCTTATTAGCTAAATTTTTAGAATCAGAAAAACCAATAATATATTCATCATCAAAATTAAATTTGTTATTCACTACTTGATTTTTTTTCTTCTGTTTCAAACCTCAAACCCCTTTGTTTAATAATATCTACATCTAACTTTTTCAACTTATATTCCAAGTTTTCATATCCTCTTTCAACAAATTCGCAATTATTTATGCAAGTTACACCTTTTGCTTTCAAACCAGCGCCAATCAATGCAGCACCGCCACGCAAATCTGTAGCTGTCACATCTTTTCCAATCAATCTTTTCGTTCCCTTAATAATAGCTGATGAACCAGAAATAGATATATGAGCTCCCATTTTTATAAGTTCCGGTACACATTTAAACCTATTTTCAAAAATGTTTTCAGTAACAACTGATGTGCCTCTAGCCATAGATAAAAATATTGATTGCATATCAGTTGGAAAACCCGGATACGGAAAAGTTTGAATATCAATTGCTTTCAATCTTTTTGGTGCATTAAGAACTATTTCATTTTTTTCTTTAAAAATTTTACAACCAGCCTCTTCTAACTTACTGATAACCGGAAGAATATGTTCTGTATTTACATTCTGCAAATTTATTTTACCACCAGTCATTGCTGTGTACACAAGGAACGTCCCCGCCTCTATTCTATCAGGCATTATAGTATATGAAATCTCCTTAAGACGTTTAACACCAACAACTTTAATAACATTACTTCCAGCTCCTGAAACCTTAGCACCCATTTTATTTAAAAATTTTGCTAAATCCACTATTTCTGGTTCCATAGCAGCATTAGAAATCTTAGTTATACCATCTGCGTAAACACTTGCAAGTATTATATTTTCGGTTGCACCAACGCTCGGATAAGCAAGATTTACCACCCCCGAACGCATTTTTTCGCCATTTAAAATTATTTTATTGCCTTGTAAAACGTAGGTTACTCCTAGCTTTTTTAAACATTGCAAATGAATGTTTATGGGGCGAGTTCCTATTTTACAACCGCCCGGAAAAGTCATTTCGGCTTTTTTGAATTTAGAAAGCAACGCTCCCGTTAAAAAGAAAGAACATCTTACCGTTTGCGACAAATTCTCGTCGGGAACGAACGAGTACAGGGACGAACAGTCTAAAACCAAATCCGTCCCGCAAAAAAAGCACTTCGCCCCCATATTATTTAAAATTCGACACATATTTATTACGTCCGACAAAGGTTTTACGTTTTTTAACACGACCTTGCCTTCCGATAGCACCGCGCAAGCAATAAGCATAACCACGCTGTTTTTAGCGCTCTGCACGTCAACGCTTCCGTATAATTTTTTTCCACCTTTTATAATAAGTTCAGACATTCTCTTTTTCCCATAATTCATTCTATGAATTTTAGGAATAAATAGTTAATTCGTCGCTATTTTTAGAAACGTTATATAAAACTCCGAACGCGCCCATAAATACTATTAAAGACGTGTTTCCGCAACTAATTAGTGGCAACGGCAACCCCGTAGGCGGTATGCTTCCCGTTACAACCAAAGCGTTTACAACTACCTGAACAAAAAAGACGCATACTATTCCCGACGATAATAAAAAGCTGTAAAAATCCCTGCTTTTACTTGCGATTTTTATACCTTTTATGATAAGAATAAATATTATCGTAAACAATAATATTACCCCGACAAATCCAAATTCTTCTCCTATTACCGACAAAATAAAGTCGCTTTCGGAAAAAGGAAGAAATTTGTATTTTTGCCTTGAATTAAATAGTCCTACACCGAACCAACCGCCCGAACCAAGAGCGTAAAGCGATTGAATTAGCTGATAGCCTTCCCCCTTTGGCGAATTCCAAGGATTGATGAAAGCCGACAACCTTTTCATTCTATAAGGCTCTAAAATTATAAGTAAGGGAACAGCCAAAAGTAGCGGGATAGCTATTATGTAAAAGAACTTTTTTTTCATTCCACCTAAATATATCATTACTAGCATTAAAATACCAAAGCATACCGTTATTGACATATTAGGTTCTAACATTATTAGCAAGCAAAATATTCCGCCAACTGAAAGTACGGGCATAATTCCTAAAAAGTCCGTTGCCCTTTCGGGTTTATTGCCTAAATACACGCTACAAAATAAAACGAATGAAAATTTGGCAATTTCCGACGGTTGAATAGTTAAACTACCTATTTTTATCCAACGCTTTGCCCCGTAACTTTCTTGCCCTACGGGGGTAAATACTAGGACGAGTAAAACGGCGGATATTATAGGCAAAATTATATAAAGCTTTTTATATTTGCGATAATCGAAAAAAGAAGTGAAAATCATAAACACAAGTCCCACTAAAAAACCGATTAACTGTTTGGTCGCATAGTAATACTTATTGTTTAAATCTTTTTCGGCTGTATATTTACTTGCCGAATAAATCATTAAAACGCCGAATAACGCAAGAAAAATTACTATGACTAATATCCACTTATCGCCTTTTTTCTTGTTTAATGCAAGCATTTTACAATCCCGATAAACCTTTCGCCACGTTCTTCGTATCCGTTAAACTCGTCGAAACTACTACACGCAGGACTAAGCAATACCGTTTGACCGCTTTTTGCGTCTGAAAAAGCAAGTTTTACCGCGCTTTCCATATTATTCGTAAGCGATATATTTAAAATATTACAACTTCTTGCGTCTTCGTAAAGTTTATATCTCGCTTCCCCGTATAAATAAATTCCTTTTACTTTATCGCCTAGTTTTTCCATCATGGGTTTAAAATCTAGATTTTTATCTTTCCCGCCGAGCAATAAAAGCGTTTGTTTTTCCATAGTTTCCACCGCTTTTATGGTAGAATCGGGATTTGTCGATTTAGAATCGTTATAAAAATCTATTCCGTTTACGTTCGTAACGTATTCGATACGATGTTTCGCGCCTTTAAACGTTTTTAACGAATTTTTTATAATTTCGGTATCAACGCCCATAAGTTTTGCTACCGTTACGCACGCTAAAACGTTAGAAACGTTGTGTTCGCCTTTTAATAAAATTTCGTTTTTATCTAATATGTATTCTCCTTTGTAAAAAATTTTATCGTCCCTTAAATACGCGCCGTTCGTTTCTTGTAAAAGCGAAAAATATACGACTTTCGCTCTCGTTTTATTTTTCATTTCTCTTACGTTTAAATCGTCGTAGTTAAGTACGGCAAATTCGCTTTCTCGCATATTTTGAATTAGCTTAGACTTCATATACACGTAATTTTCAAACGTATAATGTCTTTCTAAATGGTCGGGCGTAATATTTAAAATAACCGCGATATGCGGAATTATTCTGTTACAAGTTTCAAGCTGAAAACTCGAAACTTCCGTTACGGCAACGTCTTCGAAACTGTCTTTTCCGACAAGCGACGTTACGGGCGTTCCGACGTTTCCTACCGCTTCGCTTTTAATTCCAAACTTTTTTAGCATATCGTCTATTAAATACGTCGTGGTGGTTTTACCGTTAGTTCCCGTTATTGCGATTATCGTAGAATTTAAGTATTCGCACCCGAGTTCCAACTCTCCCGTTATCCTTACGCCCCTATCTCTCGCTTTTTTTGAAATAGCGTTGTCAATGGGAAATCCCGGACTTAAAAGAAGAACCGTTATTTCGTTTAAAACGTCGTCTATTCTATCGTCGTCAATAATTATCCCACCTAAGGAAGTAATTTGCTCGCTACACTTTTGTTTAACGAAAGGATTATTTTCGTAAAAATAACATTTCGCGCCCCATTTTAATAAAAGCGTTCCGCAAGAAATACCGCTTTTCATTAAGCCTAAAATAAGAAAAGTTTCTTTTTTAAAATACATTTATCTCCTTAAACATAATTAAATATGCTTATTAAACCCATAACTACGGTAATTATCGAATAGATATATACGATTTTACTTTCAGCAAGTCCTTTATGTTGCAAATGATGATGAAACGGCGCCATTAAAAATATTCGCTTGCCGTGCGTTAGTTTAAAATACGCAACTTGCGTTATTACCGACAATCCGCTTAACACGAATACAAATCCTATTATTAAAATATATAACGAATTCCCCGTAAAAATGCTTACGCAAGCAATAATTCCGCCGAGAGCAAGCGAACCCGTATCGCCCATAAAGACTTTAGCTTTAAAAGTATTAAAAATCAAAAATCCGCACAACGCCCCTATAAAAACCACGATACAATAAAATAAGTTCATGTATTCGGCGTAATTTATAGTATATTCGACTTTATATACTTGCAATAAGCATAAAATCAGCATAAACAGTAAGTAAATTAGGGAAGACGAACTTGCAAGCCCGTCTAAGCCGTCCGTTAAATTTACCGTGTTGGTAGTGGCGAGAAATACGACTATGATTAGCGGTATAGTCCAATATTTTAAATCCACACTTTTTTTTGTAAACGGTATAAACACGTCCGTCAAGTCCGTTTTATAACAAAAAACTGCGCATACGATTGCTATTGACAACTGAAATATTATTTTTTGATACGCCTTTAAACCTAAATTTCGTTTGTTTTTTATCTTTAAAAAATCGTCTAAAAAACCTACTACCATATAAGCGAAAGTTATTATTAAAGTTAAGCGCGCAAGCCTTTTATCGTCCTTAAAAAAAGCAAGCGCTATGACGATAGAAGGCAATATAAAAAACAGTCCGCCCATTGTAGGCGTTCCGTTTTTAAAAGAATGTTCCTTTACGTACCCGAGAACGTTTTGCCCCGCCTTTATCCTTTTTAAAAAAGGAATAAATATAACTCCCGAAATTATTACGCTTGCTAGTGTTATAAGATAAATTACGATAAATGTTCTATACATTTTCCCTACAATAAATTCAAAACGCTTTTTATTTCCTCTCTATCCGAATATTCGTGTTTCGTTCCCATTATCTCTTGATAATTTTCATCGCCTTTCCCCGCGATTAGCAAAACGTCGTTTTTCCTTAAAAGCTTTATTGAATAATCGATAGCTTCGGCTCTGTTTTGAATTGTTATGTACTTTCCGTAAGTCGTCCTGATACCATTTTCTATTTCGCTTATTATATTACAAGGTTCTTCGTATCTGGGATTATCGCTGGTTATAATAGTAAAATCGGCTTTTTCGCCCGAAATTTTCCCCATTTTAGAGCGTTTATCTCTATCACGATTGCCACCGCAACCAAACAAACAATAGACCTTGCCTTTACATATCCCTTTAAACGTACTTATAAGTTTTTCTAGTCCGTCGGGCGTGTGAGCGTAATCTATGTAAACTTTTCCACCGTTTACCTCGCCCACAAGCTCGCATCTACCCCTTACCACGTCCATTTTTTTGGCGTATTCGGAAATTACGTTTAAGCTTACGCCTAAGCAATACGCCACGGTAGAAGCCCCCATAAAATTATACAAATTGAACAATCCTACGTTGTTTAAAGTTATTTCTTTTATCGAATCGAACATATTTAAAACGAAAGTAATTTTATCGCTATAATGTTTCACGTTTATTGCAAAAACGTCTGCAGGATTATTAAGTCCGTACGTAAGCGCTTTGCCGTTTTGCAAAATTTCAACGCCCGTTTCATCGTCCGAATTTACTACGTATTTATCGGCGTGGCAAGTAAAATAACTCATTTTTACTTTTTTATAGTTTTCAAAAGTTTCAAAAAAGTCAAGGTGGTCTTGCGTACAATTCGTAAATATTAAATAAGAAAATTCTATTGCGTCCGTTTTTTTGTAATATATCGCGTGAGCCGATACCTCCATAACGCAGTACTTTATTTTTTTACTTATCATTTTACCTATGTATTCAAACAATTCAGTAGGGTCGGGCGTGGTCATATCGGTTTCTATTACTTCGTTACCGATTGTAACTTTACCCGTACAAATAGTAGCTACGCTTTTACCGCTAGCCTTTAACATTCCCGCAAGCATAACGCAAGTAGAAGTTTTTCCATTAGTTCCCACAACGCCTATCACGCTTATTTTATTCTTTTTGTACCCGTAAAAATTAGCACATATTTTGGATAGGGCTAGCCTTTCGTCTTTTACGATTACGTTCGTAACGCCTATTACTTCGCTTTTGCTAACTATCGCTCTCGCCCCGTTTTTAAGCGCAAGCCCTATTTCTCCGTCGCCCTTTAAAGAAACAAATAGTGTGTTTTCGTCCACCTTTTTGCTGTCGAACGTTATAGACGATATTTCTACGTCTTTACCTATCATTTTACAATCTATATTATTTACTATATTACTTAATTTCATAACTACTCCGTTTTCGGTTTTATATTTTTTACTTTTATAATTTTTTCGAATATTTCTTTACATAACGGCGCGGATACGGTTGAACCGTAATTTCCTCCGATAGGTTCGTCAACTATAACCAACGCTAAATATTCGGGTTTATCCGACGGGAAAAACCCGACAAACGACATAACGTATTTTCCTTGCGCAATAAAACCGTTTTCGTATTTTTGAGCCGTCCCCGTTTTCCCCGCGACTTTATAACCTTCTATATAAGCGTTTTTACCGCTCCCCACAGTTACAACGTCTTCTAAATATCCGTTAAGTATTTTAGAGGTTTGCTCCCCTATCGTTATTTCCTTAACCTTATTTTCAAATTCTTCGCTGACCTTTAATTCGTCGTTATAAACTTTTTTAGCTAAATGCGGAACGTAATACTTTCCGCCGTTTATAACCGACGCAACTGCCGATACGAGTTGTAAAGGCGTAACGGCTATCGTTTGCCCGAAACCTATTCTCGCTAAATCGTTATCCGTTACCACGCTTTCAGGCACTAACATTCCTATGGCTTCCCCCGAATAATCTATCCCCGTTGAAAGTCCGAAACTAAATTTTTTAAGATAATCGTAAAAAGTGCTTTTCCCTAGCGACAAGGCAATATCTACGAAAATAGGGTTGCAACTGTTATTTAACGCTTCCGCTAAATTTTCGTTAGCGTGTTTCCCGTTCGCGTGAGTTGACCAGCACTTGATTTTCGTTCCGCCAACGTACCTAAACCTAGAAGAAGAAAATATATGCGTGGTTGAAAAAGCTTTTGGATTTCCCTTTAAATATTCTTCGATATTTATAGCGCTCGTAATAATTTTAAAAGTCGAACCGGGTTCGTAACTGTCGACTATTAACGAACTTCTGCTCAATTTGTTTAAAGTCGTTAAATCATCTCTCGGAACTTCGTTTAAAGAAAAAGCGGGCTTGGTCGAAATTCCTAAAATTTCACCGTTATTAGGGTCTAAAACTATTACGGACGCGGATTTTGGGGTGTATTTTTCCATAGCTTCTTCCATAACGCTGTCGCAAGCCGATTGAACGTCAAAATCTATAGTAAGCTGTAAATTTAAGCCGTTTGTCGCTTTAACGTAATAAGGGTCTTTCCCGCTTAAATCTACTCCGACTAAATCGGATTCGTATAAAATTTCTCCGTTCATACCTTTTAAATATTTATCGTAATATTTTTCAAGACCGCTCTGTCCGCTCCCGTCGTTAGTAGTGTAACCTAAAATTTGGCACAACGCGTCGTTATACGGATACACCCTTTTGTTACAGACAGAAAAATAAATACCGTCAAGGTCGTATTGCTTTAACTTTTGTATTTCTTCCTTAGAGCAATTAACTTTGACGGTAACTTCCGATACTTTTGAGTTAAATTTTTTTATTAAGGACTGTTCGTCCATATCCAGTACTTGAGATAATACTTTTGCCGCTGCGGTTTTATCTTTTATAGAACGAATTCTTCCATATACCGAATACGTACCGCCGGAAGAAGCTAAAACCACTCCGTTTCTATCCGTAATTTCACCGCGTTTTGCAATTACTGGCAACTCTCTAGTCCATTGGTCAATCGCCTTTCTTTGCAAAGAATTACCTTGAACTATTTGAACTACGAATAATCTGACAAAAATTACCAAAAAAATAAAGGTTACTGCGATTATAAACGCAAATAACCTCTTTCGTACCGTTGATAATGAATATTGAGTTTTTATACTTTTTCTCCTATTTTAATAATTTAAAACGGTTTTAACCGAATATTTATCACGACTATTTAAATTTTAAGCTTCCACCATATTTAAAAATTCTTTAGCTTTTGAAATAATGGTTTCGTCTGAACTGGCTTCTTCTAATTTTGCCTTTACTTCTTCTACTTGCTGAGTAATTTTAACTACTTCTTGCTGAGTATTTTGAATTTTATTGTCCACTCCCCTTAAATACTTAGCGTTAAAGATAATTAAAGCAAAAACTAAAACCAACAATAAAGAATAAATAGCTATAACTATTTTGCCTTTTCCCGAAAGTTTGTAACTTTCGGTTATGCTTTCAACGTCGCTTTTGTAATGATTTTTATAGTAACCGCTTTTATATTCTCCCGTGTGAGCTAACGTTTCAACGCTAGGCTTTAAATCGTCGCTTTCTACGGTCGTTGCGTAATAATTTTCTTCCCCTTTAAACTCGTTTGCCGAATTAGTTAAAATTTCGTCGAAAGCCTTTTCGTCCTCGTAAGATTGTTCTATAATAGGCTCTTCTTCCTTTACGGCATACGGAGAGCGAATAAAGCTTTTCAATCTCTCTTGACCTAACTTTTTGTCTTCGTTACCATAACTATACATATTCGTTCTCTCCTTTAATTATTCTAAAATATAACGCTTGTTCTAAACTTTTTCGGCAATTCTTAATTTCGCGCTTTTTGCTCTCGAATTAAATTCGACTTCTTCTTCCGTTGCCGTTATAGGCTTTTTATTTACAAGCTTTATTTCCCTTTTTTTACCGCAAACGCAAACGGGTAACCGCTTATCGCATACGCAATCTTTTTCGAGTTCGGCAAAAGTGTTTTTTACTATTCTATCTTCTAAAGAATGAAAAGTAATTACCGCTATTCTTCCACCTTTTTTTAATCTTTTAACTATATCGATTAGAGCTTTATCGAGTCCGCTTAACTCTCCGTTCACCTCTATTCTTACGGCTTGAAATATCCTTTTTGCGGGATGCCCGCCCGTTTGAAACCTTACGGGAATACTTTTTTCTATTATTTCAACTAACTCGCCCGTCGTTTCTATTTTTTTTGTTTTTCTTGCGTTTACTATATTTTTAGCTATCAGTTTTGAAAATTTTTCTTCCCCGTATTTGTAAAAAATTTCGGTTAAATCTTCTTCGCTATACTCGTTTATGACTTGTCTT
>CAJMEI010000024.1 GCA_905212395.1 uncultured Christensenella sp.
AACAACGACACAAAAACGTTCCTACTAACGCGCCCGTTATAATTAAACATAAGTCTTTCATTAGTATCTCTCCTAAAATTATTCTATTCTAAAGAGCAGATTTTAGTTACTCGTTATAAAGATTTATGTTTATTTTTAGAATTACAAAAATTGCAAGACGTCTACCAAAATGGAAAATCCCAAAAGTATTAATAAGCCTACCGCGTGAATTATTCCTTCTATTTTTTTAGGAACGGGTTTTTTGAAAATCCATTCTATTAAAGTAAAAATTACTCTCGAACCGTCTAGCGCAGGGATAGGCAAAAGGTTGAAAACGGCTAAGTTTACGCCGATAAACGCCACTATTTGCAAAATATATTCTAGTCCCATTCTAACGATTTTAGAAGTAGTTACGACCGTAGTAACAGGACCGCCTACCGATTTAATTCCTAACTTTCCCGTTAATAATTGACCTAGCGTGGTAAAAATTACTCCGCCTATTTTTCCCGAATACACGAAACTGTCGCCGAGAGCGGTGAAAAATTTACCTTTATATTTTACGGTCGTCAACCTGAAATACGCGTCTACCGAATCTATCTTTAACGCGGATAAAATTTCTTGGTCGGTAATTTCTTCGTTAGATTTACTTGCCCACAAAGAAGAAACGTCTAAATTTAATTCGTAACGCTTAACTTTATCGGTCGGATTTACGCTGTCCAAAGAAGAACGCTTTTCGTTTGAAACGTATACGGATATTTTTCCGTTTTTCTCTCTTAATGCCCCTATAAGTTCGTTTTTGCCGTAAAGCCTTTGTGATAAGTCGTATTTTTCTTGACTATAATCGCCGTCGAAATCCTTTAATTTTAATAGCAAATCGCCGTCCATAAATCCGCTACCCGACGCATCGTAAACGGCGTCTTTCGTGGAAATTTTAGCAATAGTAGCGATACCTAACGCCTTGCAAACGGTAGACACATCCGTAACGTCCTTGCAGTTTACGTTTTCTCTCATCTCTACTTTTATCGTTTGTTTCTTGCCGGACCTTAAAACTTTTGCCTTTACCACGTCGCCTTTTTTCTTGCCGTTTAGGCTTTTAACGAAATCCGTAGTAAGCATTATTCTTTTACCGTTTAACTCTAAAATAACGTCGTCGTCAGACAAAACGTAAGTTATAGCGCTGTCAGGCTTAACTTCGTAAGCGGAATAAGAAGTTTCCCCGTAACAAGAAAACATTATTATTATAACGAGTAGCGCAAGTAAAAAATTCATAAACGCGCCTGAAATTAAAACTATTATTCTTTGCCAAGGCTTTTTGGAATTAAACGCGTTTTCTACTTCCTTTTTATCTTCGTCTTCCCCTTCGAACGCGCAATATCCGCCTAGCGGTAAAAGCCTAACGGAAAAAATTTCCCCGTTCTTTTTTTTCTTTTTAATCAGCGCGGGGCCCATTCCGATTGAAAACTCGTTTATTTTAAATTTAAAAATTTTGCCCGCTAAATAATGTCCGAACTCGTGTACGGTTATCATTACGAGCAAAATTAAAATAGCTATTACTATCGCCCAAAATTTCATTACTTAAATTATCCTTTTATTTGTTACGAAAATACTCGTCTACTAAGTTTCTTGCGTCTTTATCGGTTTTATCCAAAACGTAATCGGACAATTCGTCGGTTTTGGATATTTTAGACAAAACGTATTCTATACTGTCGGAAATACCGTAAAATCCTATTTCTCCGTTTAAATACTTGCTTACCGCCCTTTCGTTTGCGCCGTTTAACGCACAAGGCGCGTTTCCGCCTTGTTTTTGAGCGTTTAAGGCTAAGTTAAAGCAAGGAAATTTTTCAAAATTGACTTTTTCAAACGTTAAGCTTTTGCCGTAAAAATCGAAATCTTCAACGGAAGTCGGCAACCTTTCGGGATAAGTCAAGGCAAGTTGAATGGGAATTTCCATAGACGGATAAGAAGTTTGCGCCATAGTTACCCCGTCCGAAAACGACACCATAGAGTGAACTACGCTTTGCGGATGTACGACCACTTGGATTTTTTCAAGCGGGCAATTAAAAAGCCATTTAGCTTCTATTACTTCAAAGCCTTTATTCATCATAGTCGCGCAGTCGATAGTGATTTTTTTACCCATTTTCCACGTCGGATGATTTAAAGCTTTTTCGGCGGGAAGCGTAGCTATTTCAGCCTTGCTTAGAGTTCTAAACGCCCCGCCACTCGCGGTTATGATGAGCTTTTTAAACTCCCTTTCTTTGTTAAAATCCAAACATTGCCAAATTGCGGAATGTTCGCTGTCTACGGGAATTATTTTTCCCGTTTTTATTTTAGAAATAATCTCTCCGCCCGCGACCAAACTTTCTTTGTTTGCAAGGGCGACCGTTTTATTTAACGTTAAAGCGTGTTTTACTACTTTATACCCCGCGTATCCGCTTACCGCCACAAAAATTACGTCGGCTTCTTCCGATACCGCGTGCAGTAAAGCGTTTTGACCATAAAAAAGCGTAGTTTCCTTTGGAACTTCCTTTATTTCGGACAGTTTTTCCGCGTTAGTCAAAACAGCCGTTTTAGGCTTGAATTTATTTATTAGCTCTTCTAGCTTTTTTGCATTGTCGTTTGCGCTTAACGACACTATTTTAAATTTTTCGGGATAACGTTCAACAACGGAAATCACTTGACTTCCTATCGAACCCGTACAACCGAGCAACGCAATTTTTTTCATAAAATCTCCTAAACAACGCAAAGATATTAGCCTAAATTTCCTAAACGGCACAAAAATAAGTACGTTTTAGTAAATTTATTTAGCGTAATTTACCTTATTAAAAAATTACTCAACGATTTCCCGTTGAGTAAAGTATATTAACTATTTTAAGTTTTTATTCTTATATCAAAGAGAAAACGAAAAATATAAATGGAGAAGCGAACAAAAGTCCGTCTATTCTATCCATTATTCCGCCGTGTCCGGGAAGTAAATTTCCCATATCTTTAATACCGAGTTGTCTTTTTACAACGCTTTCAACCAAATCGCCGAATTCGGTTAGCACCGCTCCGAACAAACCTATAAGCGCAAAGAACAACCATTGCGGGAAAGAATATCCGAAAACAAAATCTCCTTTAACTATAAAATACAAAATCAAACTTCCTAATATTCCGCCGATAAGTCCGCCTATACCACCGCTAATCGTCTTTTTGGGACTTATCGTGGGGCACATTTTTTTACCTTTAAAAGTTATTCCCACAACGTAAGCCATAGTATCCGCGCAGGGCGAAATTAAGAAAATAAGTATTAAAGCTATTAAAGAATTAGATTGCAAAGAATTTGCAAGCAAACACGGTATTAAAAAGCAAGAAGGATAAATTGCGCACAAAAACGAATACGCAACAGATGAAAGCGTAGTGTGCTTATGGTCTATCACCAAAAGCGCAAGGCTTACCAAGAAAAATCCTACCGCTATATACAAAGATACTTTCCAAGATAAAAATATCCAACATTCGAAAAACAAAATGGGAAGTATGCAAGTAAGTATTTTTTGCGTAACCGTAAGTTTGTCTACGGCTCTTACCATTTCTATCGTTCCGATTATAGCTAACGCCAAAATTAAAACGTCAAAATACCTTACGTCGATTTTTCTTAAAAAGAAAAACCCGACGATTATGGCTACTATGCACGCGCCCGTTAAAGTTCTTTTTATCATTTTACGTTTCCGTAACGCCTTTTTCTTCCGTTAAACCATTCCAACGCTTTTTCTAGTTCAGCCACGTTAAAATCGGGCCACAATACGTCGGTAAAATATAATTCCGCGTAAGCGCTTTGATACAAAAGAAAATTACTTATTCTCTTTTCTCCGCTAGTCCTTACAATCATATCTACGTCGGGCAAGCCCGCCGTATAAAGATATTCGGAAAAACTTTGTTCCGTAACGGTCGTTACGTTCTCCTTTAAAAGTTTTTGTACGGCCATGACTATTTCTGCCCTTGCGCCGTAATTTATTGCAATATTTAAAACGTGGTCGGAAAACTTACCCGTTAGCTCTTCGACTTTTTCTATCGAATTTTTTAAATCTGCGGGTAAAGCGTTCACGTCCCCCGAAACTAAAAGCCTTGTCTTGTTTTTTATAAGCGTATTCGTATACTTGTCTATAAACTTTTTAAGTAGAGAAAATATTTTGTCTACTTCTTCTTTCGGTCTAGACCAGTTTTCCGTTGAAAACGCGTATAAAGAAACTACTTCTATTCCGCTATTAAAACACTTTTCGACGATACGGCGTATAACTTGCGAGCCTTTTGAATGTCCGAAAGTTCTCGGCTTTTTTCTTAAAGTCGCCCACCTACCGTTACCGTCCATAATAAACGCTATGTGGCGTGGCAACGTCATACCGTCATTACATCCTTTTCTTTTTCGGTTTCTAATTTGTCTATCGTTTCTATTGCGGAAGAAATGCTTTTTTCAACGTCTTTTTCGTAAGACGAATATTCGTCTTCCGTAATTTCTTTTGCGGTTTTCATTTTCTTAAACGCTTCCAAAGTTTCCCTTCTTATATTTCTAATAGCTACTTTCGCGTCTTCCGCAGTCTTTTTAACTTGTTTAACTATTTCTTTTCTTCTTTCCTGAGTTAAATCGGGAAATACGAGTCTTATTACGTCGCCGTTATTAGAAGGGGTTAAACCGATATTTGCAATAATTATCGCTTTTTCTACGTTTTTAAGTAAAGATTTGTCCCAAGGTGAAATTACCAAACATTTTCCGTCTTGTACGGATATGTTAGAAGTTTGCTCGATAGGAGTCATAGCTCCGTAGTAGTCGACTAATACTTTATCTAAAACGTGCGGATTTGCTCTACCTACCCTAAGTTGTATATATTCTTCCCTTAAAACGCTTATCGTTTTTTCGGTTTTTTCTTCGCTTTCGAGAAGCGTAGTTTCGATTTTTTCCATATCAACAGGCATTGTTATTTCTCCTTTTTAGTTTATTTATCTGTTTTTTTACTGCGTTTAAATTTCGCAATTTTTATCTTATCCAAGTACCTAAATCTTCGCCTTTAACAGCGCTTACTATTGCGTCTTTCTCATCTAATCCGAAAGCTAAAATCGGAACGTTCATTTCCATACACATGGTAACGGCAGTAGTATCCATAGCTTTCAATTCGCTTTTTATAAAGTCCATGTAAGAAATTTCTTTATATCTTCTTGCCTTAGGATTGGTTTTGGGGTCGCTATCGTAAATGCCGTCTACGTTTTTAGCAAGAAGCAATACGTCTGCTTTTATTTCGCACGCCCTTAAAGCCGCCGCCGTGTCCGTAGAGAAAAACGGATTTCCCGTTCCGCACGCAAAAATTACGATTCTGTTTTTTTCTAAGTGAGCTAACGCTTTTCTTAAAATGTAGGGTTCGGCAACTCTGGTGATAGTTAACGCGCTTTGAACCCTCGTCGGTACGCCCTTTCTTTCTATTGCGTCTTGGAGCGCTAACGCATTCATAACGGTAGCTAGCATACCTATGTGGTCAGCTTGCGACCTTTCCATTTCCGCGCCTTGTCTACCGCGCCAAAAGTTTCCTCCACCGACTACTATTCCTATTTGTACGCCTAATTTTCTTGCCTCTATAAGTTGATTTACCACTTTATCAATATAGTCGTGATCAAAACCGTGTTCGTTTTTGCCTGCTAAGGCTTCCCCGCTGATTTTAATTATAACTCTTTTGTACTTTGCTTCGCCCATATATCTCCTTTAAATGAAACCGTAAAAATTTATTAAAAAAAAGGCATAGTTATATTTGGATATAATATGCCTTTTCTTTTGCAAAAAATAAATTATTTTTTCATTGCTTCTACTTGTTTAGCAACTTCGTCAGCAAGATTTTCTTCTTTCTTTTGTAAGCCTTCGCCCATTTCGTAACGAGTAAATCTTCTTACGTCGATTTTTTCGCCGATAGTAGCTACCGCTTCCGTAATTAACTGACCAACCGTTTTGTCGGGGTCTTTAACGAATTTTTGGCAAAGCAAACAGTTTTCTTCGTAGAAAGATTTAATTCTTCCTTCTACCATTCTGTCAACGATTTTTTCGGGTTTGCCTTCTTCCAAAGCTTGAGCCCTTAAAATTTCTTTTTCTTTATCCAAAACGTCTTGCGGAACGTCGCTTTCCTTGATGTATTGGGGATTGCTTGCAGCGATATGCAACGCGATATCGTGTACCAAAGCTTTAAATTGGTCGCCCCTTGCAACGAAGTCCGATTCGCAGTTTACTTCGATTAAAACTCCGATTCTTCCTTGCATGTGGATATAACTGTCAACCATACCTTCGCTTGCGATTCTTCCTGCTTTTTTAGCGGCTTTCGCAATTCCTTTTTCTCTTAAATAATCTATTGCCTTATCGACGTCGCCGTCGCTTTCAACTAACGCTTTTTTACAATCCATAACGCCTGCGCCCGTTCTTGCGCGCAAGTCCATTACGTCCTTTGCCGAAATTTCTGCCATTTTTTTACTCCTTTTCTGCTGTTTGTTCGTTTGCAGTTTCGCTTTGAATACTTGCTTCTACTGCGTTTTGGTCTTCTACCGCTTCTTCTTCGTCAACGTGGTGTTGAACTGCGTCCGCGCCTTCTTTTGCTTCTACAACTGCGTCCGCAATGATGGAAGCTATAAGTTTAACCGCCCTGATTGCGTCGTCGTTTCCGCTGATAACGTAGTCGATATCGGTGGGGTCGCAATTCGTATCGGTGATAGCGATAATCGGAATATTGAGTTTCTTTGCTTCTTTAACCGCGATAGCTTCGCAAGAAGGGTCTACCACGAACATAATTCCGGGTAACTTTCTCATTTCTCTGATTCCGCCGAGATTAGTAAGCAATTTTTCTTTTTCGGTTTTTAAGTTTAAAACTTCTTTTTTGGGAAGTAAATCGAATTCTCCCATTTTTTCCATTTGGTCGAGTTTGTTTAATCTTTCAACTCTCGAACGAATGGTCTTAAAGTTGGTAAGCGTACCGCCTAACCATCTGGAATTTACGTAGTACATTCCGCATCGTTCAGCTTCTTGTGCGATAGCTTCCTGAGCTTGTTTTTTAGTTCCTACGAATAAAATGTCTTTGCCTTCTTTAACAGCTTCTACAACGAATTTGTAAGCTTCTTCTATTAAATCTACGGTAAGTTGAAGGTTGATAATGTGAATACCGTTTCTTTCACCGTAAATGTACTTACTCATTTTAGGACACCATTTACTTGTAGGATGTCCGAAATGAACGCCTGCTTCTAAAAGCTGTTTCATACTCGTAACTGCCATAATAAAAATCCTCCGTTTAATCCTCCCCGTAAGTGTGTTTTTCCGCTAAAAGCTTTCGCCAACGAATGCGGTAAATACGGGTGCGTATTTTATTAGCTTTAAAATTATATCATAGCTCCGTCAAATTTTCAACTGTTTTTTAACTATTTTTACTTTTTTAATTTTTCTTATATTTGTCTTTACAAAAGCAAGCGTTTTTGATATAATATTTTTTGTAGGTTTTGTTTAAGACGCGTTTGAATTAACGCGATATTTTACCGTTAAACCTATTCATTAAATATATAGAGGTATGTTTTATGGATTTTAAAACGCTGTACGGTGAGCATTGCGATATTGCTCGTCAAGAGAAAAGATTTAACGACGTAAGGGACGCGTTCGTAAAAGAAGAAGGCTGTGAACCCGAATACTATTTCTCGTCTTCGGGAAGAGCGGAAATTTTGGGCAACCACACCGACCACAATCACGGAAAAGTTATGGTTGCGGCAATTTCTTGCGATATTGTTTGCGCGGTAAAAAAGACCGACGACAACAAAATTGTTATCGCATCTACCGATTACAACTCTTTAACCGTCGATATCAACGACACCGAACTCAATAAAAAAGAATACGGTTCTTCGCTTGCGTTGACCAAAGGAATAGTACATAAATTAAAAGAAATGGGCTATAAATTCGGCGGATTCGTAGCGCATACGGAATCTAACATATTCAAAGGCGCGGGCGTTTCGTCTTCCGCGGCGTTCGAAGTAATGGTTTGCGAAATAATCAACAAACTTTACTTAAACGAAGCTTTGGACGAAGTTACCAAAGCCGTAATTTCTCAATACAGCGAAAACGTTTATTTCGGAAAACCCTGCGGTCTTTTGGACCAAAGCGGAATTTCTATCGGTTCGCTTACTAAGCTCGACTTTAACGAACCCGAAAAACCCGTTATCACTAAGCTTACTCCCCCTAAGGGCTACACTTTGGTTATTACCAACACGGGCGGAAATCACGCTTCCTTAACCAAACACTACGCCGACATTAGAATAGAAATGGAAGAAGTTGCGGAATTTTTCGGCAAAAAAGTTTTAAGGGACGTTGACTATAACGACTTTATGGCTAATATGGATAAACTCAACGCGAGATTCCCCGGAAGAGCCATTTTAAGAGCTTTACACTTCTTTAACGAAAATAAGAGAGTCGACGAAGCCGAAAAAGCTTTGGCGTCGGGCGATACGCAAAAATTCTTAGACTGCGTAAACGCTTCGGGTAGAAGTTCTTTAACTTTACTTCAAAACTGTTGCGTCCCCGGCGACGTAGAACAACCTGTCGTTTTAGGAATAGAACTTTCCAGACAAATTATCAAAGACGGCGCTATAAGAGTTCACGGCGGTGGATTTGCAGGTTCTATAATCGCTTTCGTTGCGGATAAAGAAGTTAAAGACTACACCGAATATATGAAAAAAGTATTCGGAGAAGGCAACGTATTCGTTGCCGAAATAAGAATGGTCGGAACTACTTTCGTAAAATAATAAAAAAACACAATAAATAGGGCTATAAGTCGGTTAAAAGATTTTACCGACTAACCCATCGGAGAAAAAATGCTTACATCTATTTGCGGAATTAACTGGGGCGACGAAGGAAAAGGCAGAATGGTTGACCTTTTATCTTCCGACTACGACGTAGTAGTAAGATACCAAGGCGGAAACAATGCGGGACATACCGTTATTAACGAAAAAGGTAAATTTATTTTAAACCTTCTTCCGTCGGGAATTTTAAGAGATACCGTCGTAAACGTTATGGGTAACGGAATGGTTATCGATATAAAACATTTATGCGGAGAAATCGACTCTTTAACGAAAGCGGGAATAAAAATCACGCCTGAAAATTTAAAGATAAGCGATAAAGCGGTTATCGTAATGCCTTACAACGTTATGCAAGACTGCCTTGAAGAAGGTCGTTTAAAAGATAAAAAATACGGCTCGACGAGAAGGGGTATCGCTCCCATTTACGGCGATAAGTATATGAAAAAAGCTTTGCGTATGGGCGAACTTAAAAACCTTGCCCTTATGGAAGAAAGATTAAAAGATATTCTCGAATGGAAAAACCTTACCATAACTAATATTTACGGAGAAAAAGCTCTTGAATTAAAAGATATGGTAGAATATCTAGAAACCTACGGCAAAAGATTGGTAGATTTCGTTTGCGACACGGGACTGTATTTGAACAAAGCCAACGAAGAAGGCAAAAAAATTATGTTCGAAGCTCAACTCGGG
Organism: uncultured Christensenella sp.; assembly: GCA_905212395.1. GTDB lineage: Bacteria > Bacillota > Clostridia > Christensenellales > Borkfalkiaceae > UBA4675. Next base: position 9,505 of record CAJMEI010000024.1, read on the forward strand.
GCGTTAAGGGATATAGACTTCGGTATTTATCCGTACACTACTTCTTCTAACACCATTTCGGCGTACGCGCCTATCGGAGCGGGCGTTCCTAATCTTAAAATAGATAAATCTATCGGAATTATGAAAGCTTACTCTACTTGCGTAGGAGAAGGTCCGTTTACCAGCGAATACTTTGGCGAACAAGCCGAAAAATTAAGAAAAGCGGGCGCGGAATACGGCGCGGCTACGGGCAGACCGAGAAGAGTCGGTGCGTTCGACGCGGTTGCTTCTCGCTACGGAATACGTTGTCAAGGCGCGGACGAAATTGCCGTTACAAAGCTTGACGTTTTAACGGGATTTGACGAATTAGAAATTACGGTAGCTTATTCTTATAAGGGCGAACAATTGGACGAATTCCCCTTTACCGATATTTTAGACGAATGTAAACCTATAAACATTAAAGTTAAAGGTTGGAAAGAAGATATCAGTAAAGCTAGAAAATTATCCGATTTACCCGAAAACTGCATAAACTATTTAAGAAAAATAGAAGAACTAACGAAATGCAAAATTAAATACGTTTCGGTCGGCGCAGAAAGAGAAGAATACGTAGTAATAGACTAGTTTATTTCTGCCACGCAAAAGCGTGGCAGATTTTTTAAACTT
>CAJMEI010000025.1 GCA_905212395.1 uncultured Christensenella sp.
CAGTGTTTATATAAGTTTTTAAATTACAACCAAACATTTTATTAAAAAGATGAGAAAAATAATATTTACTGTATCCGAATTTATCTGCTAAATTACTTAACGTTATTTTTTCGGAATAGTTTTCGTTTATATATTTAATTACACTTTCTATAAGTTCATTTGTTTTTGAAGAAAATTCATTTGTTTCATAGTTTTTTTGAATAATCCCAAAAATAGAGCTAATTTGCCCTAGTTGTAAAAGAACGTTGTCAAATTTTTCAATGTTATTGATGATGCAAAGAATCTCTTTATTTATTGTTTTATTAGTTAAAAAAGAGTATTTTTCAAAATCAATTAGGTCTGAAAAAAATTTGTAGTACTTTTCGGGAATTATAAGCGTTGTAAACGCATTTTCTTCCAGCGGTTTCAGATAGTGTGAAACGCCTGGCGCAATAAATGCAATATCGCCTTTTTCTAAACTGCAACTCTTATTTCCTATGCCTGCAATAGCCTTTCCGTTTGTTAAACATATTATTTCTAAACTTTTATGGAAATGCATAAATACAAGTTGGTTTTCCATTTTTAAAAACTTTAACTTGTTTTCGATATCTAAAATACTTTCATAAAACGCATTTTCGCAATTTTTTCCATTCATTGATAAATTTTTTCCTTTAAAACCACAACTTTATACGTTATTATATAGTATATTAAAGTTATTGTCAATATTTTATTTTAATATGAAAGGTGGAGGAAGAAGTGAAAAAGTTGTTTAAAGCAAACTTTTTATTGTTGCTTTTAGTTATTAGTTTAAGCTGTATTATAAGCTGTAAACATGCCATCGAGAGTAAAAAGGAAATTCAAAACGGACAGCAAACTATCTGCTACGACGATATTTCAATAGTCAGTGAGGAAGCTCCTGTCAGTAAATTTTCGGTGCAGGCGTTGGCTTATGGAAAACTTGCCGACGCAAGTTTTACCACCTGTTTTAAAGAGCAGGGTTACGAAATAACGGTTTTCGTTTTAGACGAAGTTATTTCGGTAAATGAACAAAACGACTTGTACAGTGACGGTATAGGAGTGTATTTTTCACCGGTTACGATAGAAAGGGAATGGACGGAAAATAAAACTATAAAAGTATTTGCTTTTCCTAACGGGGTTGTAAAAACGTATAAAGCAACTTCCGCTTTTGAAATGACGGAATATGTTTCAGGCGTGTCCTTAGTCGTCAATCGTTGGGTACAATCCGATAAAACAGTGGGTTATAAATCGATTATAACTATTCCTTATGAAGAATTAGGTTGCTCTTACGCTAACGCTAAAAGGAATTTTAGTGTATGCGTAAGTTTAAATAACACGATATCCTCATTTTTTAAAGCAAATTCTAACGCTTTTTCCTATACGCAATTCGGTGGTGACGTAAAAAATCAAAACACCTATTTAATAGCAAGTAACGATAACGAGTTGTTGTTGGGGGAAAACCCGTATGCTAATAATTTAAGCCCTAATAAAAATGCTTTCGACAATATTAGTACAAAATGGGATTTGTCCGGAGATTATTCGTATGCAACAGCTAATTACGGAGATAGAAGAGTAACGTTAAATTCTTCTAGGGGAACAGCTTATTTTAACGAACTATATTTTACACAGGCAAACAGTGTAAATTTATATTGCGGAGCAACGTTTAAACTTAATTCGGTAAACAGCGTTTTCAATGGGGATAGGTATCCGAAATTTGGGATTTCCGTCGTTGATTCCAGAAAAAACGGAGTGTATTTTTACGTTGACGCTCAAACGGATAATTCTGGTAACGTTGTAGGTAAAAACGTTGGTTACGTTATATTTAAGGGTGGCATTTTCGATTGGAAAAACGCTCAAACGTACAACGTAAATTTCAGCGCCGATTCCGAAATAGATTTAGCTCTTTCCAGACAAGCGACGAATATTTTTATGTTGGTAAACGGAGAAAAAGTTTTTGGTATAGGAACGGGCGAGCTGATAAGAAACGAAGTTATAATGCCTGCTATATTTTCCTTTAATTCAGGTATAACGGTTAAAAATTATTTTATTCGTACCGATTCTCCCGATTTATCAATAGATAATTTATACGGCAATACTCCTGCATTTCAAGGGCAAATAAGCGGAGATTGGCAAACTTTTGACAGAAATAACGCTACTATAAATTTGGATAACGGAACGAAAGATTATCAGGCATTTGGAAAAAGCGATAGTTTAGTTCCTGTTTTCCAAAAAAATACGGGAGCAAAAAAATATCTGGGCGGAGTAATGGGGTATGGCTCGGTAGTCGCTATGAACGACTTTATTATGGGTAATTCCAAATTTACTTGTCAAAACGTTGTAAAAGACGGTATGGCTGATGCGGTAACCGTCAGATCGCAAGGAAAAGCGATTACTTACGATTTTAACGTTTACAATCAAGAAATAATAAATTACGAATTTTATTTAGGTAGTTGGGATGCGGAAGTAAACTTAAAAGTTATAGACGCTTCAGGGACGACGCTTATAGAAAAGAATTATGGAACAATTACGGGCGCAACAGCCGGGAAATTCTATTTTAGCGTAACTGCGGACGTGACTACGAAATTAACTTTACAATTAAGCGTCGTAAACACAACCGATCCAATTTGTTCGGTTTGGTTGCTTGGGGCAACGGCAAGAGGAAACGAATATAACGGTCGGGTAGAAGCAAGCATTGCGGAGATAGATAGTTCTTCGTTTAATTTAGACCTTAATCAGACAAAGTATAAGAGTTGGCAATTATTTGGAAAAACCGATTCTTTAATTCCTTACGCTTATAAAGAAGGCGGGGAAAAATATTTCGGTTCTTTAAGCGTGCTAAACGGTACTGCTACAACTAGTTTTCCTGATTTTCTTTATAATAATAGTTCGATTCGATACGGTCAGAATACTATTAACGGAAACGTTTGCGGATTAAGAGTAAAAACGAATAGCGATTCTTTGATATACAAAATAAACGCATTCGCAGGAGAGAGTAATAAATTTACTATATATTTTGGTTCATATGTTGCTAATCAAACGGTAACAATTATGGACGAAAGCGGAAAAGTATTTAATAGTATTGACTGTGGAAATTTAACGACAAGGCAAGTAAACGCTTTAACGGTAAATTTATACGGGGAGCAATCGGCTACGCTCATTGTAAAAATTACGATAAAGAATTCTTACGATGTAAACAATCAAATATGGTTTATGGGCAGTACGTGTGAAAACGTATAAGGAGTTTGGAAATGAAAAATATTAAGAGTCTTATTAAATGTTTTATCGTATTTGCGCTGACGGTGTTATCAATACTGTCTTTAACATATTCAATTAAAGCAAAGGAGAATAAAGTGCAGGCACAAACTAACATTGCTTTGGGTAAAAAAGTTTCTACGACTTCACCTAATAACGAAAGTTTTATTACGGACGGCAATTTGGATACATACTGGGAAGGCGAACCTTATCCTGCGTTATTAGAGGTCGATTTAGGAGATTTTTATAACGTAACTTCGTTAAAACTGTATTGTTTTGCCGACGGTGGAAGATATTATAACTATAAAATATTTTATAGTGCAAATAAAAGGGATTATGCTCTTTTTGGACAAAAAAACGATACGGTTGCGGTTTCTTCTTCCGGGGAAAACTATAATGCTCCAAACGGAAGCGTAGTTGCAAGATATATAAGGGTTGACATAACATACAATTCGGCTAACACGGGAGTACACGTCAGGGAAATAGAAGTCTTTGGGACGAAAAATACGACTTACAAAGACGTGATTCCCTCTGTTGACCCGACGGACAATCAAAACGTGGCGTACTTAAAACAAGTTAAAAGCAATATGAATTTTATAGATCCGTCTTGCGTAACAAACGGAAGTTTAAATTGTTATTGGAGAGCTAAATTCGCTCCTGCTTATCTCGACGTGGATTTAGAGCAAAATTACGATTTAACGGGGATAAAATTGTTGTTTCCAGAAAGAGATAACTGGTATTATTACATAATTTACGGAAGTGTTGACGGGGATAATTTTGATAGGTTATATACTAAACACAATACGGACTTACCGTCTGCAAACGGAGATGAAATCTCTGTAAGCGGAACTTATCGTTTTATAAGAGTTTATTTACAATATAAAAACGAAAGCAATACCGTTTCTTTAAGCGAAATAAAAGTTTACGGATCGGCAACCGGACAAAATCGAGGATTATTAAGAACGGGTAGCATAGAAAACGTTCTAGACGTAAAAGATTATGCAAATACTGAATTTGCAAACGAAATTACCGAAAATGAAACGATAGAAAACGTTTATGGAATAATTGAAAGAACGGTTGGTAAACTATATAAAAAATGGTTTTCTTTTGAGTTGAAACAAGGAGAAAGCGGACTGGATTATTATGAGTTAAGCGATAAAAACGGTAAAATATTAATAAAAGGAAATAACGGAATCTCCCTCGCAAGCGGAGTGAACTATTATTTTAAACATTATTGCAACGTAAATATTACGGAACAAGCAAATCAAACGCTTATGCCTACCGAAATTGTAAAAATTAACGGAACGGTATTTAATCAAACTCCGTACGAAATAAGGTATGCGTTTAACTATTGTACAATGGATTATTCCTTTGCATTTTTCACGGAAAAAGATTTCCAAAAGGAGTACGATTACTTAGCTTTAAACGGTGTAAATCTTGCGTTAGATTTAACAGGGCAAGAAGCTGTGTGGATTAAGTTTTTAATGAACTTCGGCTATACGTATGACGAAGCAAAGTCATGGCTTTGCGGACCTGCGTATTATGCGTGGCAGTTTATGGACAATATGGAAATATACGGAGGGTGCGTAACCGACGGTTGGGTTAAGGAAAGATTAGAATCCGCAAGAAGAATGCAACGTTGGAGAACTTCTTTGGGAATGCAAACTTGTTTGCAAGGTTACGTAGGTATGGTTCCTAACAATTTTAAAAATTATCAACCGAACGTCGATATTTTAGAACAGGGTACTTGGTGTGGACTTGACAGACCTGATATGATTAGAACGGATACTACCCTATATGACGATTATGCCAGACTTTTTTATCAAGCGCAGGAATGGGCTTTTGGTAAAAATTCTAATTATTACGCTTGCGACCCCTTCCACGAAGGAGGTATCAGACCAAACGATTTAGCCGACGATATTATTTCCAGAGAAATAATAAAATCTATTGTAGAGTATAATTCAAACGGCGTGTGGGTTATACAAGCTTGGCACTCAAATCCTACAAACTTATTGTTAAAGGGATTAGAAGGATATAGAGAAGAACACGCTTTAATTTTAGATTTATGCGGATTAGAAGCTCCAAAATGGAATAGGACTACTTACGGAGAAGACGGAGAAGGCGGAACGACGCTTGAAAATATAGAATTTAACTATACTCCTTGGGTTTGGTGTATGTTAGATAACTACGGTGGAAATCCTTCTATGGACGGAGAGTTGCAAAACATAATTGATCAACTGGAATTAGTAAATAAAACCGCCACGAAAATAAAGGGAATAGGAATTATTGCGGAAGCAACGCTGGATAATCCTATAATATACAATTTATGTTTTGATATGGCGTGGGGAACTTACGAGCTGGAAAGTTGGGAAAAAGATTATATTACCGCCAGATACGGAAGATATTCCGAAAAAGCTTTTGAGGGTTGGAAATTACTAAACGAAACGGTTTATAATAAGAATAACGGTTGGTATAGGACTATTCCGTGGGTGCTGACGCATATTCCCGAATGGAAAGGTATTGACGGTATTCCTTACGATATGGCTAAACTTGAAAAAGCTTTGACCTTACTTTTAGCTGATTACGACGTATTGTGCGGAAGCGAAGGATATAGATATGATATCGTAGAGATAATGCAACATATCGTAAACCACTATGCAGTTAATGCTTATAATCAATTATATAGCGCATTCCAAAGCAAAAACAAAACGGATTACTATAACGCAAAAGCAAAATTTATGAACAGTTTTGAAGTTATGAATAAAGTTTTAGAATGTCGTAGCGAATGGTTGGTAGGAGAGTGGATAGGAAAAGCTGAAGATTGGGCAGAATTACTGCAAAATGATTTTGCTTACGATTCCCTGGTAGACAATGCAAAAGCGTTAATAACTTCTTGGGCACATCAGTTATCTTTAAGGGCAATTCCGGATTATGCGCAACGCCATTACGAAGGTATGCTCATAGATTTATATAAAGCCAGATGGGAAGTATTTTTAAATAAGTTAGAAGCTAATTTAGAAAGTGGTACGGCAATTGTCGGATTAAATTTGGACGATTATTACCACGTATATCGTAAATGGGCGTTAAACGATAAACAATATTTGCGTGTACCTAACGAAAGTTACGCCAATATTTATGCGGTAGCTAGTAGAGTAGTTTCGGAATGTTTTGTTAGTTCGAACGTTCTTAACAAAAATGCTTTAAGCCTGGTTGTAATTCAAGAAGGGTTAAACCATATTAACGCCGTTGAAGAAAGTTTATATAATCAAGAACAACTTTCTTTTATATACGAAGTTAAAACGTGTCTGAATAACATTACTTTATCTTCTAGCTTAACCGAATACTACGATGCGGTAAAACTTATTTATGATGCGTATGACGTTATTGCAAATCCTTTAAAAGATACCGCGCAAGAAGGTTCAAGCGAGGGAGGAACGGGTTCGTCCGGAGACACAAGTTCGTCAGGTGCAACGAGTTCTGATGCCACAAGTTCCGGAGACACAAGTTCGTCAGGTGCAACGAGTTCCGACGACACAAGTTCCGGAGACACAAGTTCGTCAGGTGTAACGAGTTCCGATGCCACAAGTTCCGGAGACACAAGTTCATCAGGTGTAACGAGTTCCGATGTCACAAGTTCCGGAGAAGAAACGAGTAGTTCTTCAACGCAAAATAGTTTGTCAAGTTCTGCTTCTAATGGTTCTCTGAACAGTTTTTCTAAAAATAATAATGGGAAAGGGTGTAAAGCAAGCCTGTCAAATGGTTCGATATTATCGCTATTAGCCTTAACGGCGATAGTTGCTTTAAAAAGAAAAAATAAAAAAGATTAACGTATAGTCTCACTTTCCGTCTCCTTATTTTAGGGGACGGAGGAAAGGAGAAAAATGAATTACGAAAACACTTTAATGAGAAAAGAGATATTTGAAAGCGTAAATGCGTTGGAAAATATCAAAACGAACGATAACGTTATAAAGCGTTTAACGGCAGAGATAGTTAGAAAAAAAATACAAATAATATATGCTGTCGGTAGGGGAACAAGCGATAATGCGTTAAACTATTTCAGGTACGTTACAGAAATATATTGTGGAATTCCCGTTTGTCTTGGTGCGCCGAGTATCGTAACGCTTTATGGCGCTAAAATTAATTTTAATAAAGCTTTGGTAATAGGTTGTTCGCAAAGCGGAAAAAGCCGGGATATAATAGAAGTATTAAAAAGAGCTAACGAACAAGGCGGGATTTCCGTTTGTGTAACGAACGATTGTAATAGTGAGTTAAGTAAAATTTCAAAATATACGTTAAATTGTTGCGCAGGAGAAGAAAAAAGTGTTCCTGCAACTAAAACGTTTAATGCGCAAGTCTTTGTTCTTTTAAAACTTGCATTAAGTTTGGCAAATATTGATGAAGATAACTTTTTACAAAAATTTATAAATCAGTCGCCCGATATATTAAATCACGTTGAAACGTTGTCAGATACTCTTTTAAACGAATTGACAGATATTGAAAACGGATTCATTTTATCCAGAGGTATCTGTTATTCAATAGCGCAAGAATTTTCTTTAAAAGTTGCAGAAACGAGTTACGTAAATTTAAGGAGTTACGCTTCAAGCGATTTCTATCACGGACCTATGGCGCTTGTAAAAGAAAAAAGTAAAGTATTTATTTTTTCTCCAAAATTATATAGCAAAAACGAATGGAGTGATTTGAGGGAAAGAGAGGAAGAAAAAATTATTGAAAAATGTGTTGAGTTAAAAGCCGAAGTTATCGTAATAACCAATAACGAAGAATTAAAAAAATTTGACGATCAGGTAAAAATCGTAAATTTAGAAAATTGCGATTTTCCCGAATATTTAAGCGCAATAGCGTTTGCTTTTTTCTTACAAATATTTACCTGTAAATTAGCTTGTAAAAAAGGTTATAATCCCGACAATCCCAGAGCTTTAAAAAAGGTTACCATAACGTTGTAAAATATAAAAACGTTAAAACTTCTAGCAGCATGGCACATGTTGCATTTGAAATAATAAGTATTTTAAAAAACTCCAAAAGATTTAAGGACTTTTATGTTAGCAATTTTGTTAACATAAAAAATGAAGAAATGCAGTTTGGTGGAGCTAAATTTAGTAACAAAGACACAACTATTATAAGCTTTAAAGGTACAGATGGTTCATGTATTGGCTGGTATGAAAACTTAAGATTATCCTATATGTATCCAACTAAAACTCAAAGTTATGCTTTAGATTACATAAAAAACACTATTGATAACAAAGACAAAAATATCTATTTATGTGGACATAGTAAAGGGGGAAATTTAGCTTTAGTGTCCTTAATAGAAGCAAGTAAAAGCCTATTTAAAAGAATTAACAAAGTCTATAATTTTGACGGGCCTGGAGTATTAAACGAAGTATTTTATAGCGACAAATACAAAAATGCAAAGACAAAACTAATTAATATTGTTCCAACTGGGTCAGTAGTAGGTATGCTTTTATATAATGACTTATATGATGTGTGTGAAAGCACTGAATACGCTTTTAATGAGCACTATCCAAATTCATTCAAAGTATTTGGTACAAAATTCGTTAAAGGTAACTTAAGCTTAGTAAGCAAAAAAATACACCAGTCTACAACTGAAGAGTTAAGTAGTTTAGACAAAGAAAGCGTTAAAGATGCAGTTGAAAGTTTGATAAAAACTTTAGGAAAAGACGGAGTAGAAGACTTTAACTTTAGCTTAACAGACATAACAGAAATAGTTAAAAACATGAAAAACATTCCAGCTTCTACTAGAAGTTATTTAGTTAAAATGTTAACAACTCTAATAAGTGTAATAGGTAAAAACAAATAAAAAAGCCACAGTTAAACTGTGGTTTTAGTCTATATTAATTAATTCGTACTTAGTACTTCCGAGCCCTAAATCTACTCAACATATGACATTTATATGTGCTAGATTTATAATCGAGTCGTATTTAGTAAAGCAGTTTTCCACTAGGTCATACTCTAAATGCTTTCCTTTATTAACTGGCAGTTTTATTTCATCTTCACTATCCATTATACTAGCATTAGCTATCTTAGTAAACTCATGACTTTCTATAACTTTCATATGGTCTAAAGTTGTCTGTCTTTATCTTATATAAGCTGTATTACATTCAACAATTGTAGCATTAACTTATTGTACAAGTCCCTATATTAATTCAGAATTCAAATATTCTAACTAATAATTTACTGCTTATCTCTTTTGTAAAATATACTTTACTCATAAAACACTCTATTTAATATAATTTACTTCCTGGAATTACTCCCTCATCTATAAACGAAAGTTTAACTATTTCCTTACCATCAACCTTGCACTCAAAAGACAAAAGCATACCATTAGATTCCATCCCCATCATATTTCTTGGTGGTAAATTTAAAACAGCAATTACATTCTTACCAATTAACTCTTCTGGTCTATAAAACTCCTTAATTCCACTTAATATAATTCTTTCGTCATTAGTCCCATCATCAAGTGTAAACTTTAATAACTTGCTACTCTTTGGAACTTCTTCACAATTAACTATCTTTACTGCTCTTAAGTCACTTTTACTAAAAGTATCAAAATCAACCCTCTCAGTAAAAAGTGGTTCAATTTCTATATTCATATTCTACCTTCTTTCTATATCTATTATAAACTAAATACGAAAAAAATACAAATGAAAACTATGTGAAAATCATTGAATAAATATTTTTAGTAAAGTACAATTCTCTATTTATAGAAAATGA
>CAJMEI010000026.1 GCA_905212395.1 uncultured Christensenella sp.
GAAAGCACGCGCTACACGTTCTTGGGATCGTGTTAACGAGGCTCTTGAAAAAGACGAAATTATCAAAGGTTTAAATTATTCGCTTGCAAAATTTTATTCAAAAAAAAGCTGGCAATGCACGTAAAAAAAGTAATTGAGTTTTATAATTTAAAGCTTAAAGAAATGGAGAATAGCTAACGAAATGTCAACGAGAGTTACTTCTAAAAAGTTGGCAAAAAATTTAATATTATCCGTTTTAGCGCAAATTATTTCTTTGGCAACGGGTTTTATTTTAAATTTTTTGGTTCCCAAATTTATAGACGAATTTCAGTATTCCTATTGGCAATCATACGTTTTATACGTTAGCTACGTCGGAGTTTTACATTTCGGGCTTTTGGACGGTATAGTATTAAGATACTCTCAATACGATTACGATGAGTTAGACAAGCCTAAAATTCGCTCTCAATTTCAGTTATTGTTAATATTTACTTCTTTATTGACGTTTGTCGCTTGTGTGGTAACCGCTTTTTTATTCGGAAACGTTACTAAAATCGTTATAATTTTAGTTGCTTGCGGAATTATTACTAAAAACATATTTACGTATACTTCTTACAGCTATCAAATTACCAATAGAATTTCTAAATATGCAATACTTGTAATATCCCAAAAAGCAGTTTATGCGATAATAGTAATTATACTTCTACTATTTAAAGTAAACAATTTTATTTTCTATTGCATTGCGGATTTAATAGGGGACGTCGTTGCGGTGCTACTGGGAATGATTTACAATCGCGGAATGTATTTCGGTAAAACTTTACCTATAAAAGAAGTTTTAAAAGAAGGTAAAATAAACGTTTCGGCAGGAATACTTTTAATGATTGCCAACTTGTCGTCTTCTCTAATAGTCGGCGGGGCAAAAATGATAACGCAATATAAATGGGACACACTGACTTTTGGAAAAGTATCTTTTAGTTTCAGCGCAACAAACTTGTTTTTAACCTTCGTAACCGCAATAAGCGTAGTGTTGTTTCCATCGCTTAAACGAATGGATGAAAGCGAATTGCCGTCTGTTTACAAAAAAATAAGAAATGCAATTTCACCGTTATTGTTTTTGTCTTTAATTTGTTATTTTCCGCTTTGTAAAATACTAAAAATGTGGTTGCCAAAGTATGGCGTAAGTTTAAATTATTTAGGAATACTGCTACCCATTATTATATTTTCTTCAAAAGTGAGTTTGCTTACTAACAACTACTTAAAAGCATATAGAAAAGAAAAGATAATGTTATTGATAAACGTCATATCTGTGGGTTTAGGTATTGGTTTGTTTTCTTTAAGCGCATTTGCTTTTAAAAGTCTTAATCTGCTTTTATATTGCGTGGTAATAATTAATATCGTTAGGTCGGTTGCGTCTGAAATAGTGGTTATGAATTTAACTAAAAATAACTTTATTATTGACTTTTTGGTAGAATTGATTATGACGGCGGGATTTATAGTTTGCGTACAATTATTTACGCTAAAAATAGGCTGTTTAATTTATGCAATTTTAATGCTTGCATATTTTGGCGTTTATTATAAAAGCATATCGGAATTATTAAAAGGATTTAAAAAATCGAAAAATAAAAAGGAAGAAATTAATGGAGAGAATTAACGAAGAAGGTTTAAAAAAAATACAATTAGAAATTTTAAACGTAGTAGATGATTTTTGTAAAAAAAACAACGTTAAATACTTTTTAAATTGCGGAACTTTAATAGGGGCAATTCGTCATAAGGGATATATTCCGTGGGACGATGATATAGATTTGGGTATGCCCCGCCCCGATTATGATAGGTTTCTAAAAACTTTTAACGATTTTTCGGATAGATATAAAGCTTATTCAATAGAAAATAATTCTAAAATAGTTTATCCGTTTATAAAAGTTTTCGATATGGAAACAGTTCTTTATGAGCCTGACGAAAAAGGCGTAAAAACTTGTGTAAATATAGACGTCTTTACTTATGATAATGCGCCTGATAACGAAAAGAAATTAAAAAAAGCCTATAGAAACAGAGATAAATTTGTTGCTTGTAATAACGTTCGCACTCGTTTGTATTTAACGTCGGATAATTTTTTTAAAAGAATAATCAAAAAAATAATGTATCCGTTTTTATTATTATTTCCAAAGAACTTTTTTGCTAAGAAGCTAGTTAAAAATTCAAAGAAATATAATAATATCGAAACGAACAAAATCGGCAATTTTATGGGAAGCTCAAAAATATATTGCGATAAAGAAATAGTTAATGAATATATTGAAGTTGAGTTTGAAGGGAGAAAATATCCTTCTCCCAAAAAATACGACGAATGGTTAAAAGCCCTCTATGGTGATTATATGAAATTACCACCGGAAGAAAAACGCGTGGCTCATCACAATTTTATCGCTTATTATACGGCTGACGAAAAAGAAGATTAAATAGAAGTTTATTCGGGACGATAATAATAGGGCGTTTATTCGGTTTGAATACGGGGCTAAAAGCCTAACGCGCTTATCGTGTTTTCTCAAAAAGTATAAATGAAGCAGGAGATTTTATTTATGAAAAAAACCGTTTTAGTTACAGGTGGAACCGGGTTTATAGGAAATTGCTTTTGTAAATTAATATTAGAAAAACGTCCCGAATGGAAAGTCGTAAACGTAGATTTATTGACTTACGCCACTAATCCCGCTACTATGGAGCAGGAGCTAAAAAACCCTAATTACGTTTTTTATAAAAACGATATTAAAGACAGGGACGCTATATATAAAATTTTTGAAACGGAAAAGCCTGATATAGTCGTAAATTTTGCGGCGGAAAGCCACGTTGACCGCTCGATACTAAATCCTTCCGTTTTTTTGGAAACGAATATTTTAGGAACGGCAGTTTTATTAGACGCTTGCAGAAAATACGGAATAGAGCGTTATCATCAAGTTTCAACAGATGAGGTTTACGGAGATTTACCGCTGGATAGACCCGACTTATTTTTTACCGAAACAACGCCCCTGCACACAAGCAGTCCTTATTCAACGTCTAAAGCTTCTGCCGATTTACTAACTTTGGCGTATTTTAGAACGTATAATTTGCCCGTTACCATATCGCGTTGTTCAAACAATTACGGGGAGCGTCAGTTCCCCGAAAAACTTATTCCTTTAATGATTAGTAACGCCTTGCAAGACAAGCCTTTACCCGTTTACGGAAAGGGTTTAAACGTAAGGGACTGGTTATACGTAAAAGACCATTGCTACGGCATTTTAGCCGTGCTTGAAAAGGGAAAAGTCGGGGAAGTTTACAATCTTGGCGGACACAACGAAAAATCTAATATAGAAATAGTAAAAATAATTTTAAAAGAGTTAAACAAACCCGAAAGTTTAATATCGTACGTTGCCGATAGACACGGACACGATTTGCGTTACGCGATAGACCCCGCAAAAGCGATTAAAGATTTAGGTTGGCAACCGACCACGTGTTTTGCGGACGGAATTAAGAAAACAATTTCTTGGTACTTGTCGGAAGAAGGAAAAGTTTGGACGGAGCAGTGTTTAAGCGGAGAGTACAAGCTTTGGATAGAAAAAAACTACGCAAAAAGGACTTAATATGAAAGTTTTTGTTACAGGAGTGGGCGGGCAACTCGGCTACGACGTTATGAAAGAACTTGAAAAAAGGGGACATATTGCGGTCGGTAGCGACGTTCAAGAGAGTTCCGCTTTTTTTAAGAATTATATAAAATTAGATTTTACCGATAAAAACACCGTTTTTAGCGTTTTAGAACAAATTAAACCCGACGCCGTTATTCATTGCGGAGCATGGACTGCCGTAGACGACGCGGAAGATGAACAAAATAGAGAAAAAGTAAAAAAGATAAACGAAGCGGGTACGGAAAATATAGCGCAAGCTTGCAAAAAAATAGATTGCAAAATGGTATATATTTCCACCGATTACGTATTTGACGGTCAAGGGGATAAACCTTGGCAACCCGATTGTAACGACTATTCGCCTTTAAACGTTTACGGGCAAACTAAACTTGACGGGGAAAAAGCGGTTACAAGAAATTTAGATAAATATTTTATTGTAAGAATAGCTTGGGTATTCGGACAAAACGGCAAAAACTTTATAAAAACCATGTTAAATTTAGCCGATAAAGGATACAAAGAGTTAAAGGTTGTAGACGACCAAATAGGAACGCCAACCTACACTTACGATTTATCAAGACTGTTAGTCGATATGGTAGAAACCGAAAAATACGGATATTACCACGCTACCAACGAAGGCGGATATATTTCTTGGGCGGATTTTGCGGAAGAAATATTTTCGCAAGCGGGTAAAAACGTAAAAGTCAATAGAGTTACTACACAGCAGTACGGGTTATCTAAGGCGAAACGTCCGTTTAACAGTAGATTAGATAAATCTAAACTTGTAGAAAACGGTTTTAAGCCTTTGCCGGATTGGAAGGACGCTTTAAAACGTTTTTTACAAAAAATTTCAAATCAAAGGAGATAAAATAATACTAAAAAGAAACGTATTATTAAATCCCGGACCTTCTACTACTACGGACAGCGTTAAAATGGCGCAAGTAGTTCCCGATATATGTCCTAGAGAAAAAGAATTCGATTTACTTATGGCAGGGATAAAAAAGACTTGCTTAAAATAGTTCACGCAAGCGAAGAAAAATATACTTCGGTACTATTTTGCGGTAGCGGTACGAGAAACATAGACGTTTGTTTAAATTCGCTACTTCCCGAAAATAAGAAAGTATTAGTCGTAAATAACGGGGCGTATACTACGCGCACGGTTGAAATTTGCTCGTATTACGGGCTTGACCATATAGATTTAAAATTCTCCGTAGACGAACAACCCGATTTAGAGTTGGTTGAAAAACGTTAAAAGATAATCCCGATATCGCTTTAATTTACATAACGCATAACGAAACGGTCGGCGAACTTCCTACCGTAGCTGAGAAAATAAACGTATCCGAAATTGCAAAAGCTTGCGGATACAAAAAGGTTTATTCCGTAAGCGTGAAAAGCGAATTGATAAAAGCTTTAAAAATGGCTAAATCAGATAACGAACTCTACTTTATAGAAGTAAAATGCGCGATAGGGGCTAGGGACTATTTAGGACGTCCTACCACTACCGCAAGGGAAAATAAAGTAAGCTTTATGGAACAACTTGCAAAATAAAGCGAAAAGATTTTAAAAATTTTTACACGTTAAAAATGTGCGTCCGAACGGTTTTTTACCGTTCGGACGCATTTAGTTATGTTCTGATTTTTTCAATTAAAAACTTTATATTTGATTTATTGTATTTTTACTTTACAATTATTAAAAATAGTTTTTTATCGATATATAGCCCTATTTTTTATACGTTAAAGCGGAATAAAATAACGTCCCCGTCTTTTACCACGTAGTCTTTTCCTTCGGAGCGGACTTTTCCTAATTCTTTACATTTAGTAAATCCGTGTTCGACTAATAGTTGCCAGTCTACGACTTCGGCTCTTATAAATCCCTTTTCAAAATCGGAGTGAATTTTTCCCGCCGCTTGCGGAGCTTTCGTGCCTTCTTTAATAGTCCACGCTCTTACTTCTTTTTCGCCTGCGGTTAAATAGCTTATTAGGCCTAAAAGTTTGTAACTTGCCTTAACGAGTCTGTCTAATCCGCTTTCGGATAATCCTAGTTCCTTTAAAAATTCTTTCGCTTCTTCGGGCGGTAGGCTAGCTAAATCGTCTTCTGTTTTTGCGCAAACTACCATTACTTCGCTGTTTTCTTTTTTTGCAAATTCCTTAACTTCTTTAACGAGCGGTAAATCTTCTTGATTCGGCCCTATATCTTCTTCGCCGATATTAGCGCAGTATAAAACGGGTTTTGCGGTAAGTAAGAAACAGTCTTTAACAATGGCTTGTTCGTCTTCGTCGAGGTCCAAAGTTCTTACGGGTTTTTCTTGCTCTAAATGCTTTAAAACTTTGGATAAAGTTTGTTCTTCTTCCTTATATTTCGGATTTCCCGTTTTTACCATAGAACGCGCCTTGTCAAGTCTTTTAGTAACGGTTTCTATGTCGGCGAAAATAAGCTCTAAATTTATGGTTTGAATATCCCTTACGGGGTCAACCGAGTTTTCAACGTGAATTACGTTAGAATCGTTAAAACATCTTACTACGTGAACGATTGCGTCTACTTCTCTTATGTGGGATAAAAATTTATTTCCAAGACCTTCCCCCTTAGAAGCTCCTTTTACAAGACCTGCAATATCTACGAACTCGATAATTGCGGGGGTGGTTTTTTGCGCGTTGTATAAAGCCGTAAGTTTGTCTAATCTATCGTCGGGAACGGCTACTACGCCGACGTTCGGTTCTATCGTACAAAAGGGGAAGTTCGCCGCTTGCGCCCCTGCGTGAGTTATTGCGTTAAATAACGTTGATTTTCCTACGTTAGGAAGTCCTACTACACCTAATTTCATAATTTTCGTCCTTTAAAAATTCTTATTACAGTATATAACAAAATATTAAAATCTTCAAGCTATTTATTGCTTTATAATAAAAAAAATGGTATAATACGCAAGAAAAAACGGTTTTGGAGAGAATGATGGATTATAAAAAATACGTTGCCGAAAAACTTGCGACTAAGGACTTAGCGGAAAACGAAATAACCGAGTTGTTAAGCGTTCCGCCCGATTTAGAAAAGGGGGATTTAACGCTTCCTTGCTTTAAACTTGCCAAAGTTTTAAGAAAAAGTCCCGTAGTTATCGCAAACGAATTAAAAAGCGTTTTCGAGGGCGACGTAAATTTTTCCGCCGTTGAAAGCGTAAACGGTTACTTAAATTTCAAGTTTAACAGGGCAAGTTTTGCCACGCAAGTTTTAGCGGACGTTTTATCGGGTAAAGAAAAATACGGCTCGTCAGATATGGGAAAAGGGAAAACTATTTGTATAGATTATTCTTCCGTAAACATAGCAAAACCTTTCCACATAGGACATTTGTCCACTACCGTAATCGGCGGAAGCTTATATAAAATTTTTGAGTTTTTAGGATATAAAGTCGTAGGAATAAATCACCTTGGCGACTACGGAACGCAGTTCGGAAAAATGATTTGCGCCTATAAACTTTGGGGAGATAGGCAAGCTGTAGAAAAGGGCGGAGTTAAGGAGTTAATGCGCCTATACGTTCGTTTTCACGAAGAAGCAAAACAAAATCCCGAGCTTGATGATAAGGCGAGAGAGTACTTTAAAAACATAGAAAACGGTTGTAAAGAAGAAAACGAATTGTTTACTTGGTTTAAAGATATTACTTTAAAAGAAGTTAAAAAAATTTATGAAAAATTAAACATAAAATTCGATTCTTACGCAGGCGAAAGTTTTTATAACGACAAAATGCAACCCGTTATAGACGAACTTACCGAAAAAGGATTGTTAGTTGAAAGCGACGGGGCAAAAGTAGTAAAGCTTGACGATTTCGGAATGCCTCCTTGCATAATTCTGCGTTCGGACGGGGCAAGTTTATACGCTACAAGAGATTTAGCCGCCGCTTTATACCGTAAAAAAACTTACGACTTTTATAAATGTTTGTACGTGGTTGCTTATCAGCAGGATTTACATTTCAAACAGTTTTTTAAAGCTTTGGATTTAATGGGTAAAAAATGGGCGAAAGATATGGTTCACGTATCTTTCGGAATGGTTTCGTTAGAAGACGGAGCTATGAGTACAAGAGAGGGTAAAGTAGTTCTTCTAGAAGACGTATTGAATAAAGCCGTTGAAAAATGCCTAAATATTATCAACGAAAAAAATCCGAATTTGGAAGATAAAGAAAAAGTTGCCGAAACGGTTGGAATAGGAGCGGTTATTTTCGGAACGTTGTTTAGTAGCAGAATAAAAGATATAACTTTTTCCTATGACAAAATTCTTAATTTTGACGGAGAAACAGGGCCTTACGTTCAGTATACTTGCGCGCGCTGTAAAAGCGTTTTGAGAAAATCGGGAGAAATAGAGAATTATAAAACGGATAGCGTAAACGATGAAGAATATTCATTAACGTTGCTGTTATCACGTTTTCCCGAAATAGTTATGCAATCTGCGGAAAAATACGAACCTAGTATAATTACAAGGTATAGCGTAGATTTGGCGCAGGCATATAACAAGTTTTATTTTGATTGCAGAATATTAGGGGAAGAAGATAACGTTAAAAATTACCGTTTAGCATTAACAAAAGCTACGCTTACCGTGTTAACTAACTCATTAAAACTTTTAGGAATAGGCGTTCCCGAAAAAATGTAATTTTATAAACGAAAACCGTCGGTTTAATAATAAAAACTGCTGGTTTAAATTGAGAAAAATGTAAAACCTACCCGTTGCATAGGCAACGGGTAGGTTTTTCGGAAAAAAGATATTACTTACCTTTTTTCTCGGTTTTGTTATCCCTTTCTTCGGAAAGCTTTTCGATTTTTGCTAATAAATCTTCTTGCGAGTTGATAACTACTTTTCTCATTTTGCAAGAATTAGCCACGATTAAAGCTCCGCCGAGCATACCGAGAGATAACCCGAAAATAAATGCTTTTTCCATTTTTCCTCCGTATTTAGCGTTTTTGCTAATTTTTTTAGCGTTTCCGCCTATAAAAGTATAGGCAAAAAATGTCTTTTAATACAAATTTAAGGAAATTGCGTTGTAATTTTTTAAACGATATGGTAAAATAAGTTTTATGATAATTTTAGCGTTAGATATAGGCGATAAGCGTATAGGAATTGCAAAGAATACTATTATAGACGATTTAGCGTTGCCTTTGGAAACTTTGCATAGAAAAAATTTAACTTACGACTTAAACTATATAAAAGATTTAGTGGAAAAATACGGAGCTGAACGTTTAGTTTGCGGGCTTCCCGTAAATTTTGACGGAAGCGAAAGCGTTCAAACCGTGAAAACTCAATTTTTTATAGATAAGTTAAAAGAAGTTTTGACCATTCCGATTGACACTATGGACGAAAGGTGTACCACTATGCAGGCAAAAGACGTTTTGTTGGAAGCAGACGTGTCGAGAAAAGATAGAAAATTATATATAGATAAAATTTCAGCGTTATATATTTTAAACGATTATCTAACAAAATTAAAAAACGGAGATAAAAAATGAGCGAAAAAGAAGAAAATTTAAACGAAGTAGAACTTACTAATTCCGACGGAGAAACGGCAGTGTTTTCTCATATTATAACCGTTGAATACGACGGCGGATATTACAGCGCGTTCGAGCCGAAAGACCAAGTAGACGGAATAGAAGACGGCGAGTTTGTGGTATTTAAACTACATCCCGATACGGACGAAATGGAGTTTATAGACGACGAAGACTTATTAGACAAAGTTTGCGAAGTAATTTACGACGCGTTAGACGAAGAAGAAAACGAATAGGAGTAAAATAATGGATAAAGTATTTGAGAAAATAAATAACTTGTTTAATTTTGAAAGTAAAAAAAGAAAACTTTTATATTGTTTTTGTATTACTTTTCTGTTAGGAATTCTAGGCTATGCTTTTTCGTTTTTCCATCCTTCAACAACTCTGGACGCCTGTTTATTTGATTATTCAACGGATGAAACTCATTTGTATTCTATCGGAAGATTCGTTCAAAATTGGTATAACAACGTTGTAGCAACGTATAGGGTAGAGTTTTTAGGGGGAATTATTTGGTTAACGCTGATTTCTTTGTGTTTATATTATACCGATAGCCTATTCGATTTAAATAATAAATTTTTTATTTTAGTTCTATCTGCCTGTATTTTGTTTTCAGGTTTATCTATAAGAAGTATAAATTATTTTCCATTTGCCAATCCATTATTCGTATTAAGTTTATTATTAGGAATAATAGCTGTATATTGTTTTAGAAAATGTGCGAGGGGAAGGTATGTTTCATTTGTACTGTTTACTGTTTTAGCGATAGGATTGTACCAAAATGCCGTTTGTATATCGTTTGGTTTGTTATGTATTACTACCAT
>CAJMEI010000027.1 GCA_905212395.1 uncultured Christensenella sp.
ACTCTGATAATCAGATACAAATTTCTTTAAAGACTGTAGTTAGACAACTGTTGTTGTCATTTTATAGTATTCATCTTCATTTTCATAATACCTCCTGCTTTTTTATTTATTTTTTTCAAGGAGTTTTACAATGGCTGACAGTTATTTTGTTGAGAGAAACAGTAAAAATTTAAAAAAATTAAACGAGTTATTGCTTGAATTACCACATTTTTGTAAAAGTTACTTTATCGGAATAGAAAATACCACTTCTCCCCTGTCAAGACTAAATTACGCGTACGATTTAAGAATTTTCTTTGATTACGTAGAAAAAAGAGTATTTGTAAACAAAAGAATAAAAGATATGATGATAAAAGATCTAGAAGACATTACGGTAACCGATTTCGAGTGTTTTTTAAGTTATTTAACGGAATATGAGTTCGAAGGGGAAATACATAGGTGTTCTTTAAAGGCAAAAGCGCGAAAACTTTGCACTTTGCGTAGTTTTTACAAATATTTCTTTAATAGAGAAATGATTATAGCAAATACCCCCGCTAAAATTAAAACTCCAAAAATTAAAGACGCGGAAATTATTAAGTTAGAATCTAACGAAACGGCTACTCTATTAGATACTGCGGAATCTGGCGAGGGATTGTCAAAAAGGCAAAAATCTTATCATAATGTAACTAAAACGCGTGATTTAGCAATTTTATCGCTTTTTTTAGGTACAGGAATTCGTATAAGCGAGCTTGTCGGAATTAACTGCGACGACATAAATTTCGATAACAACAGCTTTGTTATAACTCGCAAAGGCGGAAGCAGAACAATACTTTATTTTTCAAAAGAAACGGCAAAAGATTTATATAATTGGTACGTAAAACGCGCCGAAATCAAAAATTTACCAGCCGAAGAAGACGCTTTGTTCTTATCAATACAAAATAAACGAATTAACGTTAGAACGGTCGAATTTCTAGTTAAAAAATACGCTAAAATCGTTACTCCGTTAAAACATATTACCCCGCATAAATTAAGAAGTACGTTTGGTACGTCCCTTTATAAAGAAACGGGAGATATCTATATGGTAGCCGATTTTTTGGGACATAAAGACGTAAATACTACTAGAAAGCACTACGCATCAATCAGCGAAGATAGCAGACGCCAAGCAATAAAACACGTTAAATTAAGAGAAGAAAACGAAGAAAATAATGAAAATTGAAAACATAAAAGATATAAAAAATAAAGATAATTCCATAGAAAATATTAGAAATTATGAAAGAGCGATTGTGTTAACCACTTGCTTTGACGAAGAAATAATATCCCTTGCAAAAACGGCAAAATCTATCGTTGTAGAAGTTTTTATTCAAAAAATAAAAGAGATTAATCCCGCAACGTATTTCGGAATCGGAAAGCTTTACGAGATATTGGAGTTTATAAAAAATAATGAAATTGACTGCGCAATATTCGACGGTGATTTAACCCCTTCTCAAACAATAAATATATCTGAAATATTAGGTGTTAAAGTAATTGATAGGACTACCCTAATCTTAGATATATTTGCCTTAAACGCCGTTACGGGAGAACTTTTAAATAAAAACACAGCATCTGATGAAATTGATTTTTCCTAGACTAAAAGGTAAAGGCGCTTCTTTATCTCGACTAGGAGGCGGAATAGGAACTCGAGGACCGGGAGAAAGCAAATTAGAAACCGATAGAAGACATATAAAAACTAGAATTTTATATTTAGAAAAAGCTCTTGATAAACTGTCTAAAACGCGAGATTTGCAAATAAACAGAAGAAAAAAAGACGGGGTTAAAAGCGTTGCTTTAGTCGGATATACAAATTCAGGTAAAACTACCCTTTTAAGTAGGCTTACCGATTGCGATTTACACGGCGAAAATAAACTTTTCGCCACGTTGGATACAAAAGGCGTAAACTTGGATTTGGGCGATTTTAACGTAATTATTTTCGATACGGTTGGTTTTATTAAAAATATACCCACAACGCTCATAGAAGCTTTTAAATCGACTCTTTCCGTAGCGTTAGAGGCGGATTTACTTTTAAACGTATGTGATTTAACGCAAGATTTTAACGAACAAATAAACACTACGGTAAAAGTTTTGGAAGAAATAGGTTGTAAATCTAAAATATTAACCGTATTTAATAAATGCGACGAATCAACTTTTTATCCGCCCATAAATACTGTAGTTATTTCAGCAAAAACAGGAACGGGACTTGACGATTTAAAGAGAAAAATTAAGGAAATTTTATACGAAGATTATTTAAAACTTAAATTTAATCTTCCGTATGATAAAATCGACGAATATTTAAAGCGAAAGAAATACTGCGAAAAATCGACTGAAAGTTATTTTGACGACGTAGTTTTAGCCGAAGTAACTATAAAGAGAAAAAATGCGTCTAAATTCGATGATTTTATCAAATACCTTAAAAAATAGTATATTTATTTTACTTATTAAAATATTTATCCATTTTTCATCGGCTGAGCCGATGGACTTTTACAAAGAAAAATCGATGAAAATATCACCGTTTTTTTAATATGAACGTATAAAAAATAGCTCGACTTTCCGTCGAGCTAGATTTTGCAAATTATTATTTTAAACGACCATATCGCCGTCTTCTTTAAGGATTTCGGAAGTAATAGCCGATTCGTCCAACGCAAGGGACTTGTCATCAGGCGTATACACATCTTTTTTATAAAGATAATTATCTTTTTCTTCTTCCATTTCGTTGATTTTCTTCATCATTTCTTCAAAATCGGGAAGTTCGCTTAAAGAATTTATTTGGAATTTCTTTAAAAACTCGTCGGTAGTTCCAAATTCCGCAGGATGACCTATTACGTCTCTTTTTCCCGTTATTTCTATAATTCCGAGCCTTAAGAGCGTTTGAACGGCGTATTCGCTGTTAGCTCCCCTTATGTATTCTAATTCCGCTCTCGTAACGGGTTGTTTGTACGCTACTATTGCCGCAACTTCCAACATACTTTTGGAAAGTTCCCTTTCTCTAATGGGATTTAAAACTTCCGAAACTTTGTCGACAAGCTTTGGATTAGAGCAAAATTGCAATTTTTTATTGTAAATCAATAAATTAATTCCGTCATTTTCGGAATATTTTTCTTTTCTTAATTGTTCCGCAATTCTTAAAACTTCTTTTTCTGTGCAACCGAGCTTATCCGAAATATCTTTGGCTGAAATCGGATTACCCGATACGAAAATTATCGCTTCAACTGTTGTCTTCAATTCTTCCATCTTCTTCACTCCATTCTCGTTTAAAAGTAAGCGTTATATCGTCGTAAACGTTATTTTGTTCGACTCCTATACATTGTAATTTAATTAATTCTAACATAACCTTAAAGGTCGTTATTATTTCAGCAAGCGGAGAATCTTCGTTAAACAATTCAAAAAACGAACAAGATTGTTTTTCTTTAAGATAATCGCTTACAAACCTAATTTTTTTATCTTCGCTGTACGCTTCGGCGGGAATTTCTTTTACGTCTTTACGCTTTGTTTGCCCTAAATTATACCTAAGCATTACTTCGCCGAAAGCTTGTACGAGTTTATCGATATTAAAATCGTTAAACACCACTTTTACTTCCGTAGTAGATTCGTCGGGTTCTTTATAAAACCTATCAAGCATTTCTTGAGCTTTAAGCTTTTCGCCCGCTTGTTTAAACATTTCGTATTCGTTGATTCTGTTTATTAAATCAACTGCGTCTTCGTCTTCCGAATAATCGTAAGAATCGGTTTCTTCGTCGACGATAGGAAGTAAAGCTCTCGCTTTAATTTCAAGAATTTTAGACGCAATTACCAAATAACTGCTCAATTCTTCTATATCTTTATCTTTTAACCTTTCAACGTAAGCTAAAAATTGTTCCGTAACTTTTGAAATAAATATATCTTCTACCGCGATTTTTGCTTCTTTTATTAAAATAAGTAAAACTTCTAACGGTTCGTCTATCGTTTTATCGTTTACGTCTAACGAAATTCTACATTCGTCGACGTAGTTAAAAAGCTCTTCGTCCGAAATATTTTGCTCGCTGTTATCGACGTTTTGTAAGGAATTTTCTTCTATCAATTTTTTCTCCTTTATTTAATCAGTAATGACCAAAATTTTATTATCGGTTTTGCCAATAAATTTACAAAAAAATTCATAAATCTACCAAAAATATCTAGAAATGCGAAATTAGAATTTATATCCGCTAAATTTCTAGCGATAAAACTAAATAAAAGTATTATCAATAAAATTTTATACCCTTTTTCGTACAAAAAGTCAAGAATTTTACTCTTCTTATCTATTAAAGTTGAAATAAAAACAAAACCGTCTAACGGAAAACAAGGTATTAAGTTAAACACAAACAAACATAAGTTTATATTAAAGCAATATAGTAACGTATAAAAAATAATTTCGTCGAAAAGCAGAATATCGGGCAATTTTAAGCTTAGGAATAAAAGCGGATAACAAATAAACGCCCCTATCAAATTAGAAACTACCCCCGCAATAGAAACAAAAGCCGTATCTCTTTTTCTATTTTTAAAATTATTCGGATTAAACGGAACGGGTTTAGCCCAACCGAAGCCTATTAAAATAAGCATTACGAATCCCGTTAAATCGAAATGGCATATAGGATTTAAGGATAGTCTTCCGTATCTTTTAGGCGTGTCGTCCCCGCATTTTACCGCAACGAACGCGTGAGCGAACTCGTGAACCGTCATTACGATAGAAATAGCTATAATGCTAGATAAAACACTTAAAAATCCTTCTAAAGAAGTTAATTGCGAAATCAGCATTTAAGATACTCCTGTAAAATTTTAACGCAATCTTCTATTATTCTTTCGCAAGGTCTTTCGGCATAATACTGCTCGGTTCTTTCCTGCGGTACGCAACCTTTCGTTACGGAAACGCCTTTTAACAAATCTCCGCAGTTAAGCGACCCGTATTTCATTAAAAATTTTGCAATCATAGTTTGCATTTCGCCGTAAGCTTTGGCTTTATCGTCCGTTTTTGTAATAAGTCCGTACAAAATTCCTACGGCGTTTACCGCTCCGCATAAATTTCTGGTACGACAAAAACCACCGCCAAGCGCAGAACCCATATTCAATAAATCTTCGCTTTTAAAACCCGTTAAATCGGAAAAAGCTACTAATACGGATTGAGCGCAATTATAGCCGTTTCTGAAAGAATCGACGGCAATTTTTACTCTCTCGTTCATAAAATTATAAAATTCCCTTTATAAATTCGTCTAAATAATTGCTTTCCGTAAGCTCGATTAAGCCTTTGTCGCATAAGGACGCAAAATCTTTATCGAACGGCATTTGAGCAACCAAGTTTATTCCGTGTTCTTTTGCAATTTCCTTTATATGGCTTTCGCCGTAAATATAATGTTTTTCTCCGCAATTAGGACAAACGAAATAAGACATATTTTCGACTATTCCGAGTATCTTTACTCCCATAATATTAGCCATTTTAACAGCTTTTTCAACTATCATGGACACCAACTGTTGGGGCGAAGTTACAATAATTATTCCGTCTAATTTTATAGATTGAAAAACGGTTAAATTTATATCTCCCGTTCCCGGAGGCATATCTATAAACATAATATCTTCGTCTTGCCAAATTACGTCAGTATAAAATTGTTTTACAGTCCCCGCTAAAACAGGTCCTCTCCAAACTACGGGGTCGGTATCGTTTTCTAGAAGTAAATTTATACTCATTACGTCTATTCCCGTTTTGGTTTTTACGGGGAGTATTCCCATTTCCGTTCCGACTGCCTTTTCTTTCAAGCCAAACATTTTAGGAATAGACGGTCCCGTTAAATCTGCGTCTAAAATAGCGGTTTTTAAGCCGTTTCTTTGAGAAAGTACGGATAAAAGTCCCGTTATCAAAGACTTTCCTACTCCGCCTTTCCCGCTTACTACCGCATAAACTTTTTTAACTTTTGATAATTCGTTCAATTTTTCAGTAGTTATTCTCGAAGAACACTCTTCTCCGCAAGAACTACAATCGTGCGTACAATTTTCGCTCATTTTTACTCCTTATAGATTTATTTTAATATATTATCGTGCTATTTTGTTTTCCGCAAACGTTAGATACGTTACATTCGTTGGTATGTATAACGCCGTTTACGCTTTCTCCTGCAATTCCACCAACTAATACGTTGCCACTTTCAACGAAAGTAGTCGTTATTGTTACGGTACAATCGTGAATATTACTCATTACTTCGTAACCGCTTATTCCGCCTACTTGCGCGTATTCGCATCCTGCATCGTTTATCGTTACGTTAGAAGTACAATTATAAATTTCACTATCAATATCGGAGTTAATTCCGATTATTCCGCCTACTACGCAATTTACTGCGCTAACGGTAATAGTTCCGCTTACTTTTACGTTGCGAATTGTTCCCGCTGTTCCGTTATTCGAATATAATCCGCATAAAATTCCGCCGTAGAGCGTAGTTTTAGTGGTTGTACCCAAGTTAACGTTTATTATTGCGTTTTCAATAGTTAAATCGGTAACGCTACCCGATAAACATCCAAACAATCCCGCATATCCGTAAACAACGTTTTCTCCGTTTACAACGTTGGATTTTTTGATTACGTTTTCATTAGTTACGCTTAAATTTTTTATTTTAAAGTTATTTCCCTTTACGTTACCCGAAAATACCGCTTCATTATTTCCTATGGGATTTAAAGTCGTAGAACTTAAATCTAAATCTTTAGTAATAGTAATATCCCTATTCCACAATATCGAATTACGTGATAATTTAACTAAATCGTCAACGCTAGCTATTATTAAAGCATTATTTTCGTCTAAATCCCATTGTACAGTATATGTAACTATATAAGTTAGGTTAGATAATTGAACCGTTCCCATAACGGAAGTTTTATCGGGAGCGTAACACTCAATCGTAGGCGATGCTACGTTAAATTGGTCGTTGTATTTATAAGTGTATTTTACCGAAGGAGCAATTTCGTTGCCCGCGTCGTCGAAATACATAATTTTAACCGTTCTTTCTATTCTCGTGTAATTTAAGTAAATAGTTTCGTTTTTGTCGGTGAAAGTATAGGTAGTTTTATCGTAGTCCAAAACGTAACCGTTTCCGAAAGATTTTCTGTCTATCTCTATTACTTCGCCGTATTGTCCTGTAGCGGTTTTCGTTTCCAAAACGTTATTGTAGTTACCGTCATAAATATATTTAAACGTAACCGTTGACGTTATTTTTTCCGCTATAATACTACATTCGGCATAACCGGCAATGAATATTTTGTCGACTAAATTCTCTTTTAAATCGACTTTTGACGAATCGCTTTTAATACCGTAAACATTTAAAGTCGTTTGATTATTTTGGTATACGATTGTAGTTTCAAGTTTAGTATAACTTATTTTATACCCTAATCCGTTATTAATTATAACGCTCGGGACATTAATCGAAGCAGTTTTATCGGTAAAACTTATTTGTAAAGAATTTACTCCTATTTTTCTTCCTTCAAAGAAATAATTAAAATAAATCGTACAAATTCTTTCGCTATAAGTTACGGTAAATTCTTCGTCGCAAGCTTTTTTCTTGCCCGAAATCGAATTTTGACTTACAGATAACCCGTAATATTTCGGAGATACTATTTCATATTGTTCGTTGTATTTAACGGTTTTCGTTACGGTTGCGGGACAAGTAAATCCGCTTACTGAAGACGTATATTTTACGGTAAGCTTATAACTTTGAATTTCATAGTAAACGTTGATGATTTTATCGCTTTCTTCGTTTAATACGAAACTTACTACCGCAATATTAGGCTTATAACCTTCTATTTCGGGAGAGGCAAGCGTAAATGTAGAACCAAACGCAACGGAATTAAATACTTTTTGCGGAGAAGCTACGGTCGTAGTTCCCATATAAAAGTAATTTATCGTTACTTTAAATTTTTTGGCAATATAAGTTACCGTTATTACAACGTCGGATTTTTCAACCGTTCCACTGATTACCGATTTATCGGGCGTATAGCCTTTAACCGTTGGGCTATTTACGCTATAAGACGAATTATAGTCTAAAATTTGATTATATTGCGTGGCAATAACGCTTCCGTCTTCTTTTAAATAATTTATCGTTAGCGATACGGTTTTTATTTTATAATATAAAGTAATGCAAAAATTTTCGTCGGAAATCATTGTAAACGAAAGCTTTTTTTCGGAAGAATTAAAATTATTAGCGTAAATTTCAGACATTTTTGCAACGTCGATTAAATAATCTTCTATCTCTGATACGTCGATTTCACAATTATTTCCTATTATTTCCGTAACGGTAGTAGCCGTTTTTATTTCAACGCCTTTTGCGTCCACGTATTTAACGGGAATAGTTCTCGGTTTAACTAAAGAAACGTATGTAAACGTTATTGTAAGTTCCGTTTGTTTATTGGTAAGTTGTTCGCCTAATAATATATCGTTTAGAGTTAAACTTCCTACAACGAACTCTACCCTTTTTGCCCAACCGTCTATGACTTTAGGTTCAAAGCGATAATCTTCTAAATATTTTTTATATTCGGCTTGTTGTTCTTCGTTAGGTATAGCCAAGCCTTCTTCATCGACTAACCTAAAATTAATTTTATAAGTCTTAGGAATAAACGTGGCGTTTAAAATTAGTTCAGAATTGCCTAATTGTTCTAAAAGTAATTGATTGTTTAATTCAATAACTCCCGTTAAGTTCGATTGTTGAGATTCGTAATAATCTAATTTATTTTGTAAATCAAAATTGTAGGTATCGCCAAACTTGTAACTTTTTTGCTCGCTACCCAAAACGTTTTCGTTTTCATCAACGTAATTTACCTTTAAAACGTAATCTTTTAGCGCATATTCAAACGTAACCGTCAATTCGTTTTTAGTTTTATCCGAAAGTTGCTCGCCGAAAACGCTATCCGTAAGAGTTAGAGTTCCGTTTATCGTAGAGCTTTTTTCATAACCTGTTATTTCTATGGGAGTAAAAGCATAGCTTTCTTTATATTTTTTAGTAACGCTAGGCATTTCTGCGTTAGGTAAAATATTTCCGTCTGTATCTTTTAAAATAAAGTTTATAGTATAAGTTTTTGCAACGAATTTTGCGCTTAAAGTTAACGTAGCGTTATTTAACTGAGAACTTACAGCGCTGTTGCTTTGATGAATTTTGCCTGTAATTTTTTCGTTTACGCTATCGTAATAATCCACTTTTCCTTTTAAATCGTAAGAATAACTATCTCCGTATCTAAAATTATTTTCGACTTTTCCTAAAACGTTATTGCCTTCATCTATAAAATTTATTACTAATTTATAAGATTTTCTAGTATAAGTTACCGTTACGGTCGCATTATCGTTTAAAACTCCGCTTAAAGAAGTTTTATCCACGGTATAACCGACTTTATTATCTATTGCAACGTTATAGCTTTCGCCTTTCTTTTTAGTAATTATTTTGTCTTCGGCAATTTTTACGCCTAAATCATCTTTAAAGTGAATCGTAAGCGTTCTGTTCGGGTTGACGTAATTAAATTTAGCGATTAATTGCATATCGAAAGAACCCATCGTTCCGCTAATCTGTAAGTTTTCGGACAATTTACTTTCGCCCATATACCAACCGTCGAAGACGTAATTAGTATTCGGAGTCGCCTTCAAAATATAAGCGCTTCCTTTTTTGTACGTTCCTTGTCCCGTAACGCTACCGCCTTCTTCCGGAGAACACGTTATGGTTATGCTATAAGATTTC
>CAJMEI010000028.1 GCA_905212395.1 uncultured Christensenella sp.
CAGGTCCGTCTATGTTACCGCTCGAAGTTTTAGAAGAAGCTCAAAGAGATTTGCTTGACTACGATAATTCGGGTATGAGTATTACCGAAATGAGCCATAGAACGAAAACGTTCGATAAAGTAATTCAAGAAGCGGAGAGTTTATTAAGAGAATTAATGAATATTCCCGACGATTATTACGTTATGTTCGTACAAGGCGGAGCAAGTCAACAATTTGCGCAAGTTGCTATGAACTTATGCGGAAAAACGGGGAAAGCCGATTACGCCGTAACGGGTAACTTTGCAAACAAGGCTTATCAAGAAGCCGTTACTATGGGAATAGACGCTCATATAGCGTGTTCTTCTAAAGAAGCGGTTTATACGTATATTCCTAAGGAATTCGACGTAAGGGAAGACGCGTCTTACCTACATATTACTTCGAACAACACTATTTTCGGAACGAGATATACTAAGTTTCCCGAAGTAAAAGTTCCGCTGGTTGCGGATATGTCCAGCGATATTTTATCGAGAAAAATAGACGTAAGTAAATTTGACGTAATTTACGCAGGGGCGCAAAAAAATATTGCTCCCGCAGGAGTTACGATAGTAATCGCTAAAAAATCTTTGGTAGACGACAGCGCAAACGTTATGAAAAACGTTCCTACCATTTTAAAATGGAGCACGCAAGCAAGTAACGGAAGTTTATACAATACTCCGCCTTGTTTCCCCATTTATATAGCAATGCTCGTATTCCGCAGATTAAAAGCTTTGGGCGGAGTTGAAGCTATGGAAAAAATCAACGAAAGAAAAGCTAAAAAGCTTTACGACTTTATCGATAATTCCAAATTATTTAAAAACAGCGTAAATAAAGAAGACCGTTCTATAATGAACGTAACGTTCGTAACAGGCGACCCCGAAAAAGACGCTAAATTTATTAAAGAAGCGGGAGAAAACGGATTCTGTTCCATAAAAGGACACAGACTCGTCGGAGGAATGAGAGCGTCTATATACAACGCTATGCCCGAAGAAGGCGTAGATAAACTTATAGAATTTATGGCTAAATTCGAAAAGGAAAACGCATAACGGAGATAAAAATGAAAGACGTATTAAAATTAAACGAAATAAGTCCGCTTGTAAAAACGGTCTTTGCAGACAAATATCAAATGGTAGACAAAAGCGAAAATCCCGAAGCTATAATTTTGCGTAGTTTTAAAATGCAAGGCTACGATTTACCCGAAAGCGTAAAATGCGTCGGAAGGGCTGGCGCAGGCACGAATAACATTCCTTGCGACGAATATGCAAAACGCGGGGTAGTAGTATTTAACACGCCGGGCGCAAACGCAAACGCGGTTAAAGAATTGGTGTTATCGGCTTTATTTTTGGCAAGTCGTTCCATTTCGGAAGGAATTGCTTGGGCAAATACTTTATCGGACGGAGAAAAAACCGTTGCCGAACAAGTAGAAAAAGGCAAAAAAGCTTTTGCGGGCTGTGAAATTTTAGGGAAAACTCTCGGAATTTTCGGTCTTGGCGCAATAGGAAGAGAAGTTGCCGACAGCGCGAAAGCTTTGGGCATGGAAGTAGTCGGTTACGACCCGTTCGTTCAAGAAATGGACGGAATAAAAGTCGTTGCCACTCCCGAAGAATTATACGGATTAGCCGATTATATTACTTTCCACGTTCCGCTAAACGATTCTACTAGGGGAATGATAAATAAAGACGCTATCGAAAAAATGAAAGACGGCGTTAAAGTGTTAAATTTCAGCCGTGGAGAAATAGTGGTAAATTCCGATATTATCAGCGCTTGCGAAAGCGGAAAAGTATCAAAATATATTTGCGATTTCCCCGTTGCTGACTTGTTAAATAAAAAGAACATAGTTTGCGTACCGCATTTAGGGGCTTCTACGGAAGAAGCGGAAGATAACTGCGCGGTTATGGTTGCAAAAGAAATAGTAGATTTCGTAGAAAACGGAAATATCGTAAATTCCGTAAACTATCCCAAAGTTGTATTAAACGGAAATTACGCTCACAAAATTTTAGTTTTATTCGATAGCGCGAAACAATCGGCTGAAAATATCGCAAAAGCGTTTAAAGCCGAAAAATACGTTAGCGGAGATAAAAAAGGTATGGGCGCGGTACTTATGGGAGTAGCCGAACTTACCGATTATAACGCGGACGGAATTAAAAAAGTTTATAAATTTTAATAAAATTTTAAATCATTAAAAACGAAAAGATAAAAATAAAAGGATAAATTTATGTTGATACGCATGCCCGAAATACTTTTTCCAAACGATAAAATCGACCTTGAAAAATGGTCGGTCATCGCGTGCGACCAATTTACTTCGCAAAAAGATTATTGGGAAAAATTAGATTCTTTTTGCGGTGATATTTCCACATTAAGGATAATTTATCCCGAAATTTACATAGGTCAAAACCAACAAGAGAGAATAAAAAACATAAATTCCACTATGGTAAAATATTACCGTAGCGGAATTTTCGTTAAAGAAAAAGGTTTTGTTTTAACCGTTAGAAAAACCGCTTACGGCAGAAAGAGATTAGGTCTTGTAATTTCTATCGATTTAGACGAGTACGACTTTAACGACTTTTTAGAAGTCAGGGCTACGGAAGCAACCGTTCCCGAAAGATTGCCCGTCAGGGTAGAAATCAGGGAAAACGCAGTTTTGGAATTACCGCACGCGATACTTTTAATAGACGATAAAAAGAAAAGTGTTTTAGAGCCGTTATACGAAAAAAAGGCTAATCTTAAAAAACTTTACGGCGGAAAATTAAATTCCGACGGCGGAGAAATAGAAGGGTATTTGGTTGAAGACGAAAGCTTAGTCGATTTAATAGAAAAAACGAAAACGGACAACGGAAATTCCTTTACGTTTGCCGTAGGGGACGGAAACCATTCGATAGCGACGGCAAAACTTTGTTGGGAAAATATAAAGAAAAATTTACCCGAACGCGAAAGGGAAAATCACCCCGCAAGGTACTGCTTATGCGAAGTTGAAAATCTTTACGACGACGGTATTGTTTTCGAGCCTATACATAGGGTGGTTAAAAACTCAGACGAAAGCTTTATAGAATTTATGCGAAAAGAAGTTTTAGGAAAAAGCGAAACTGAACTATACTACCGCGGTAATTTTTATAAAATAAATTGTTCGTCATCTTCGCCTCAAGCAATATCCGATATTCAAAAAGCGATAGATAAATTCGTTAAAAAAAGCGGAGTTATACAAGATTACGTTCACGGCAAAAATCACGCAATCGAAGTTGCGGGCAATAATTCGGTGGCGGTTTTTATGCCTAAACTAAAAAAAGAAGATTTATTTTCTTATATTTCTCAAAGAAAAATTTTAACTAGAAAAAGTTTTTCGATGGGGGAAGCGGAAGAAAAAAGATATTATTTAGAATGTAAGCTAATAAAAAATCCACAAGATTTTTAAAGGGAGAATAAACGTGAAAGCAATAGTAAGCGTTATAGGAAAAGACAACGTAGGAATTATAGCTAAAGTAAGCGCGTATTTAAACGAAATAGGCGGAAATATAGAAGATATTTCTCAAACGCTAATGCAAGGATATTTCGTAATGATAGCTTTGGTAGATTTCAACAAAGCGGAAGTTCATTTTGCCGAAATAGAGAAGCATTTTGAAGAAATGGGTAAAGAATTAGGCTTGTCGATAAGACTTCAAAGAGAAGAAATATTTAACGCGATGCACAGAATTTAGGTTTTATATGATAGCAAAAAACGAAATACTTGAAACTATAAATATGATATCTATGCAAAATCTCGACGTAAGGACTATAACTCTTGCGGTGAGTTTATTCGATTGCATCTCGGACGACGGAGAAAAGACTTGTCGCAAAATTTACGATAAGCTTACAAGGTTTGCGGGTAAATTAGTTGCAATCGGTAACGAAATAGGGCTAGAATTCGGTATTCCCATTGTAAATAAAAGAATATCGGTTACGCCGATTTCGGTAATAGGCGCTTCTAGCGGGGCGTACGTAGAAATTGCAAGAACGCTTGACAAAGTTGCTCTGGAAACGGGCGTAGATTTTATAGGCGGATATTCCGCGCTTTTGCAAAAGGGAATTACGAATGCGGAACAAAGATTTTTACAAACCATTCCGCAAGTACTTGCCGAAACTAATAAACTTTGTTGTTCGGTAAACGTAGCTTCCACTAAAGCGGGAATAAATATGGACGCCGTAAAACAAATGGGCGAAATAGTTAAAAAGACCGCTGAAATTACTGCCGACAGGAACAGTATAGGTTGCGCAAAACTCGTAGTGTTTGCAAATTCCGTAGAAGACAATCCTTTTATGGCAGGCGCGATGTGCGGAATCGGCGAAGGCGAATGTACGGTAAACGTTGGCGTAAGCGGACCGGGGGTAGTAGAAAAAGCCATAAAAGATTTGCCCGAAAACGCAAGTTTGACGGACGTAGCGGAAATCGTTAAAAAAACTGCTTTTAAAATTACGAGAGTAGGTATGCTTATCGCCAAAGAAGCGGCTAAAAGATTAAACGCAAAATTCGGCATAGTAGATTTATCGTTAGCTCCCACTCCTGCGGTAGGCGACAGCGTGGCGTCCGTATTAGAAGCTATGGGATTAGAAAGCGTAGGCGCTCACGGAACGACGGCGTGCTTAGCTCTTTTAAACGATGCTGTAAAAAAGGGCGGAGTTATGGCATGTTCGCACGTTGGCGGATTATCGGGCGCGTTTATCCCCGTAAGCGAAGACGCAGGTATGATTAGCGCGGTAGAAAGGGGCGCGTTAAGCATAGAAAAACTAGAAGCTATGACTTGCGTTTGCTCGGTAGGTTTAGATATGATAGCAATCCCCGGAGATACCACCGCAAGCGCTATTTCGGCTATAATTGCGGACGAATGCGCGATAGGCGTTGTCAATAACAAAACTACTGCCGTAAGAGTTATTCCTGCGGTAGGTAAAAAAGTCGGGGATAGGGTAGAATTCGGCGGACTTTTGGGCGGAGCTCCCGTAATAAAAATAAATTCTTTCGGGGCGGAAAAATTTATCGCTCGCGGGGGAAGAATTCCTGCGCCTATTCACAGCAATAAAAATTAAGGTCGATAAAATTGATGCGTACCCAAAAGTTTTCTTCTTTGTCTAACTTTAGTTAGATATTCGTGGGGAATTTAGAAGAAAAAATAAAATCGATATAAACGGCAATAGACAAAGGGGTATTAATTCAAAATAAAAGTGTAGCCCACTAAACTTGGCAAAAAGCGAAATATGGTGGGCTTTTCTTATCCACAAAAATTAAAGATTTAAGTTATATTTTTAGCCTTGTGGCTAAAAGTGATATGCAAGTATCTTGCGTTATATTCGCGAGAGCAAATTCAAGGTTCTGCTTAGCAGGTTCTTATATTTCTCTCTCGCAAGTTATATTATATTTGCCTTAACTTTCACAGTAGTGAAAATATCACTTTGCGTTAGCAAAATATACGCCCAAGGCATATAACTTGCCGTTAGGCAAATATAGTTGTGGCGTAACGATAAATCCCTATCGCTACGCCACTAAATTCTAGCGTTTTTTAATTGGTTTTAATAGTTGTCAAACCTCTTTCTTTTAGCTCTGTTTTGTAAATATACCGCGGTTATTAAAAATGCGGATAAAACAATCATTAAAAGCAAAGTGTTTCTTATGGTTTTATCTTTTTTTATAATTATTGCGTCGTACGGAATATAACCTATGCCGTCTTCCCCGCCCAAAAATCTTATTTTATACATTCCGTCTTTAAACGAATAAACCGCAACGCTTCCGCTAGGTAATTCGCCTAAAACTTCGCCGTTTTTATCGTAAACGGAGGTTTTTTTACATTCGTAAATTTTATAGGAAGTTTGTTCAGTTAATTCTAAAATTTCTTTTGCTATAAAAGTTTTTTCTATAAAACCTTTTTGACCGTTTTCTCTACTGATTAGTAAATAGTCTTTTCCGCCTACGGAGAACTCTTTCTCTATACTTATTTTTTCGTATTTTTCCGCTTGTCCTATTTTAAAATCCGGATTTAATTGCGGAATAGAGTACACGCCCGCAGTCGCCAAATAGTATCCGATTTTGTACTCGGCTTGCCCTTGCTCAGCTTCCGTTATTTGGGTGTCTGCTTTTCTTATTATATAAGTGGTTTTTCCATTCGCTATTATTAAAAATCCGTTGTCGCTTTTATCGATTATAACGTATTGTTCGGTTGTGTTGGAAATTTTATAAGATACGTATTTAAAAAAATTATCGTTTCCTTTTTTAACTTCGTACATTTTTGCGCCCGTGTTTACGGTTGTGGTTTCTACTTCCGTCATTAGCGTAATTCCGTATCCGTCGGAAATTTCAAAATTATTAGGCGTTTTTAAAGGCAAGTCTAAAGTGTAAACTAAATGGCCTTCGTACAAAAAGAAAACTTTTGATAATTCCGAATTAAACTCGAATGAAACTAAATTGCCGTTTCCGTAATTTCTGTTTTTCTCTATTTCGTAAGTTTCCTGCGTTTTAGCGTTTATTATTTTTTCGTCTAAATTATAATATAAGTTTTCAAAATCCGCTTGAATTTTAGTGGCTTTTACGGGGACGGTTACGTCTGAGATTTCCCATAAATCGTTAATTATATCGTATTTAACGATATTACCGTCCGTCATCATAATAAATATCTCGCCGAAAGCGTTTATCGTACAAGTTTTTGCAGTTCCTTCTTTTTGCTCGAAATATTTATAATCGTTTACGTTTATATTATAGTTTTTCGCCGTTTTTTCAACCGTAATAACGGTGGGGTATTGTTTGCTACTTATTACCGTCGTATTTTTAATGATATAAAAATTTCCTTCGAAACTGTCTACCGCTACTACGTTGTTTGCGTTAGTTCCTTGCAAAACGTATTTTTCTTCGCAAGTAATTATTCCGTTTTTTTCTTCCCCTTGCTCGAATATTTTTATCGTATCCGTTCCGTTTGCTAGTATTATAGCGTTTTCCGCAACCGCAAAACTTTTGGGATAAAACGATAAATCGGCGTCTAGTTTATAATATTCCTTTTCTTTTGCCGAAAATTTCATAAGTTCAAAAACGGACGAGGAATTTTGCGTTAAAACGTATAAATAATCTCCGTCTGCTACGACGTCTTTTACGGTTTTAGGCAATCTGTTTTGTTTGTCCGAATAAGTAGTTACTATTCTATCGGTAAATTCGTACGTTTTTAAATCGAATTCCTTTATTAAATTTATATCTTTATAGCAAATTAAAACTCTATCTTGAAAAATGTAAAATCCGCTTGTGTTCGATTTGTTTTCGTCTGATTTCGTAAGGGCGATTGTAGTTTTATCTTCCGTAGAATACGCAAATAATCCGTTAGCCGTAACGTAATAAATTTTGCCGTTATAGTACTGAGCGAACGAAACCGACGCGTCGAACAATTTCTCGTTTACGCCGTTTCTATATAAGGCGTAACAAGAAGATTCGTCGAAATAATATAGCGCGGTGTACATTTCGCCTTCTTTTTGGTTTACGGCTAAGGTCGTCGTTTTTCCTAAAGACTGAGTTTCTTTAACTTCGAAAATTCCTGTTTCTTCGTTAAAAGAACTAATTACTATATGAGAACTCGTATTGGTGTATAACTTGTCTGAAATATAAAAACAAGTGGAAACGCTTTGAGCAACGTTATCGTATTTATCGAACTCTTCGGGCGAAACGCTGTAAAGCGCGGATGAACTTAAAAAATAAACTTTATTTCCGTAACAACCTATTTTAGTAATGGTCATTTCAGGTAAAGAAAACCGCTCGTATTCCTGTAAGGCTTTATCGTACTTTATTATCGCGTTGGTTTCCGCAATATATACGTTATTCTCGTCTTCGCATACGTCTATGGGCGAAGACAGCGAATAATATTCAAAATACGTTGACGGTATAAACGGGTACGTTTTTAATTTTTGATTTTCCGCCATTGCTTTAGAGCCGAAATTTAAAGCTAAAAGCAAGCATATAATAAACGATGAAATTGTTATTATCGAAAGCGTCTTTTTCATAATGCTATTATTATAGCATTATTTTTTTTCTTTAACAAGTTTTTTTAATTTTTTTTATTTTTTGTGTCGCTCGGGTCGGTTTGGGACAAAAAATTGTGTTAAAATAAATTTGCAATTCGAACAAATGTTCGATAAAAACAACACATAAAAGGGGAAAAGATGTACAACTATCAAAAGACTTTACTGTATTCATACAAAAGGATAGACGAGAAAATAGAGGAGTACA
Source organism: uncultured Christensenella sp. (assembly GCA_905212395.1). Lineage (GTDB taxonomy): Bacteria > Bacillota > Clostridia > Christensenellales > Borkfalkiaceae > UBA4675. The sequence continues at coordinate 8,240 of CAJMEI010000028.1, forward strand.
ACAAGCTTATAGAATACGGGGCATATTCTTCCAAATATTCGTTTAAGTCAACTTGTGTTTTGGCGGACGAGCTTTTGTCTATGGTAGATAAAAAATACACCTTGTTGTATTTAAAGCAAAAATTAGAAAAAATTATTAGTTGCTTCACTCAAGAAGAAACTAAGCTGTTTGAAAAGAAATATTTAGGATTAGATAGAGATTTTTCGTATTTAAACGACAGACAATACTATCGCAAGCAAGAAAAATTTATCAAAAATTTTTCCAGCACTTTAAACGTTTTCGATTTAACCGAAACTTGGTTTAACGACGTTTGTATAAGCGTTCCGTTTATATCTTCTATTTATTCGGCGGTTTGCAAAAAAGAAGAACGTTACGACGCAAGAAAATTAAAAACTAAAAAAACAAATGCAAAAACGGAACTTCTTATTTCCGAAAAAGCTCTTTTAAAAAACGATTCTGTTAAAAAATTTTCCGTTACCAATAAAACTTGTCAACGAAAATCTGACAAAAGCAACGCAAAATCCGCTAGTACGCAAGCGTTTTCGTCTTATTTGGTAAATTCGCGTTATTAACTTTAAAGCAAAACGACGGAAAATCGTTAAATAATTACAAATTACAGGTATTAACTCTTTAAAAAGCAATTCGGCTATCGCAAAAACTATCTTATATAGTCTTCTTCGTCTTCTCTTTCTATTCTTTTCTTATCGGAAGGACGAAATAAAAAGTAAACGATAGCCACTACCGTTATAGATATTCCCGCAACGACTAATATTTGCATAGAAGAATTTTTTTGCTTAGTTACGGATACGTTTTCGCTTTTAGAATAAGAAGTTTGTATGGGGTCGGGGTGAGTTGGAACTACGAACGGCGCAAATGCGGATTTTCTCATATATCCTAAATAGCCGTTGCAATAAACGTAAACTAATTCTTCGTCGTTGGCGTTTTTTATTTCGCCGTAATAAACGGCAAGAGAATTTGCGTAAACGCCTATTTTGGAATAGTTTAACATGCTGTCGGAAAACAAAACGTCGTCGCTTACTACGGTAATCGATAGTAGCGGATATGGCGAAACGGGTATTTTATCGGTGGTTATTAAATCTACGGTTTTAACGTAACCGGTTAAAAACGGAAATTGAGACGTTTCGTTCATGTAGCTAACCTTAGTATAAGTGCTTCCGACTTCCAATACTTTTACGTAATAGCCGTACGGAAGATAAAATTTAAGGTAAGAACCGTTCATATCGGAATAAAAACCCGTATCGGTCGTAAGTATTCTCGAATAACCGCAATAACCGTCTTCGGCGTAAACTACGTTTGCCGAAGGGTAAAGCAAAAATATACTTATTATTATTGCGATAAATTTTTTCATAGTAAAAAAATTATATCATTTTTATTTTGAATTTTAACCGAAA
>CAJMEI010000029.1 GCA_905212395.1 uncultured Christensenella sp.
ATTTATCTTCTTTTTCTCCCCACTGAATACCTGTTAAAGTATCGTATAAGTGTTGAGTAACTTCCCCGATTTTTCCGTTGTTGATTATGCACTTTTTGCCTTTATAACAAAGCTCTCCGATAGGGGAAACTACCGCCGCGGTTCCGCATCCCCAAGCTTCTTCAAGCGTTCCGTCTTCCATAGCTTTTTCGAGTTCGTCTACGGATAAAAGTCTTTCGGTTACTTTATATCCTTCGTCCTTTAATACTTCTATGCAAGATTTTCTCGTAATTCCAGGAAGAATAGAACCCGAAAGCATAGGCGTTACGATTTCTCCGTTTATTTTAAACATAACGTTCATCGCGCCGACTTCTTCTATATACTTTCTTTCAACGCCGTCAAGCCATAAAACTTGCGAATAACCTTGTTCTTCCGCTTTTTCGCCCGCTCTGTTACTTGCGGCGTAGTTTCCACCGCATTTTGCATATCCCGTTCCACCACGTACAGCTCTTACGTCCTGATCTTCTATCATTATTTTTACGGGGTTGATTCCTTCTTTATAATAACTGCCTACGGGCGAAGTTATTATCATAAAAGTTGCGTGTTTAACGGAGTGTACGCCCAAAGTTTCGTCGTTACCGAACATAAAAGGTCTTATATATAAAGACGTCCCTTTTGCGCTTGGCGTCCAATCTTTTTCGGTTTCAACGAATTTAGTTAAAACTTCCATAGCTAAATCTTCGGGAATTTGGGGTAAACAAAGTCTTTCAGCCGAGTTGTTCATTCTTCTTACGTTTTCGATAGGTCTGAACATTTGAACCGAACCGTCTTTTTTACGATACGCCTTTAATCCCTCAAAAATTTCAGAACCGTAATGTAAAACGGTAGACGCAGGATGAAGACTAATATTCCCGAAAGGAACGATTCTTGCGTCGTGCCAACCTTTATCAGGCGTATAATCCATTATGAACATATGGTCGGTAAATATTTTTCCAAAACCCAAAGTAGCAGGGTCGGGCTTTTGTTTAGGACAAGCCGTTTTTTCAAATTTAATTTCCATAATAAACTCCTTTATTTAGTTTAATTAAATATGTAAGTAGGACTTTGCGTTAAGAGTGTTAACGAGTTTTTACAATTTTCGTCTATCGCAACAACTTTAATTTAATTCTCTAACAATTGCCTATCAAAACCGTTTCGCGTTTTGCAGAATTTGCGAAAAACCGAACGAACTTGCATATTTTTTTGTTTTTATAAATTAGCTCCGATTTCCAAAGCCTTACGGTTAATTTCCATCATATCGGCGTGTTTTGCGGATATTACCTTTTTTAACGCGTCGCCGACAGATTCGCCCGTAAATTCGTTAAGCTCTTTTAAAACTTTTCCCATTATAATCATATTTGCAAGCGTAGGCATATTGTTTTCGCTGGCAAGCGCAGTTGCGGGAATGTAAAATACCTTTACGTCGTCCCTAACGACTTTTCTTTCGATTAAAGTTGAATCTAGGAAAATCATTCCGCCACTTTTTACGTTTTTTTCGAATTTATCGAGCGAAGGAAGATTCATTGCAATAAGTACGTCGGGATTGGAAACAATAGGCGAACCTACTAAACTGTCGCTTACGATAACCGAGCAAGAAGCCGTACCGCCTCTCATTTCAGGTCCGTAAGAAGGAAGCCAACTTACGTTTTTGTTTTCCATTAGTCCTTTATAAGCTAAAAACTTACCCGAAAACAAAATACCTTGTCCGCCAAAACCCGAAAACAAATATTTAGTAGTAGACATTATTTTGCCTCCTTTTCCGCGCTTCTGTCTTTATAAACTCCCAAAGGATAATAAGGAATCATTTTTTCTTCTATCCATTTAAGAGCGTTTTGTGGCGTCATACCCCAGTTAGTAGGACAAGAAGAAATAACTTCTACCAAAGAAAATCCTTTGCCTTCTATTTGGTTCGTAAACGCTTTCTTTATAGCCTTTTTAGCTTCGTTGACGTGTTTAACGTTGTCAACGGTAACTCTTGCTAAATATTCGGGTCCTTCTAGTTCGGAAAGCATTTCGCAAACTCTGATAGGATATCCGCATAACTTTACGTCTCTTCCGTAAGGAGAAGTTTGAGTTACTTGTCCGGGAAGCGAAGTAGGAGCCATTTGTCCGCCCGTCATTCCGTAAATTGCGTTATTTATAAATATTACGGTTATGTTTTCGTTTCTAGTAGCCGCGTGTACGGTTTCAGCCATACCGATAGAAGCTAAATCTCCGTCCCCTTGATAAGTAAATACTACCAAATTATCGGGGTCAGCTCTTTTTACGCCTGTCGCTACTGCGGGAGCTCTTCCGTGAGCGGCTTCTATCATATCGCAATTAAAATAATTATACGCCATAACCGAACAGCCTACGGGGGCAATTCCTACGGTTTTCCCTTCTATTCCGAGTTCGTCTATTACTTCCGCTACTAATCTATGAATTATCCCATGCGTGCAACCAGGACAATAATGCAACGGAACGTCGCATAAAGCGTGCGGTTTTTCTTTTACTACCATATTATACCTCCTTATAAGCCTTTTCTATTGCTTGTAAAACTTGTTCGGGAGTAGTTATCATTCCGCCTACTCTATTGCAAAGCGTTACGGGAACTTTACATTCCGTTGCGAGTTTTACGTCTTCTATCATTTGTCCCATAGAAAGTTCTACGCTGATAAAATGCTTAACGGTTTTTAACGCCTTTTTAAACGGAGCTTGCGGGAACGGCCAAAGCGTTATAGGTCTTATCATACCTACTTTTATTCCCTTTTTCCTTGCCTCGTCTATCGCGTTTTTAGATACCCTTGCGGTAATTCCGAACGCGCAAATAGCAATTTCCGCGTCTTCCATTAAGTATTCTTCGTACATAGTTTCGTTTTCTTCTATTTGCTTGTACTTTTCATACCTTGCGATATTAAGTTGTTCTAACTCTTCGGGAACGAGCGACAACGAATTTATTATGTTATGCGCCCTTTTCATTTGAGTTCCCGTAGTAGCCCAAGGCTTTTCGGGGGCGGGAGCAACGTCGAAATCAAGCGAAACGGGTTCCATCATTTGTCCCATAGTTCCGTCGGCGAGAATCATAGCCGTCATACGATATTTATCCGCTAAATCAAAAGCTTTTATCGTTAAATCCGCCATTTCTTGAACGGATGCAGGAGCTAAAACTATCATATGATAATCGCCGTGTCCGCCACCGCGCGTTGCTTGGAAATAATCCGACTGACTGGGTTGAATACCGCCAAGTCCCGGACCGCCTCTTTGTACGTTAACGACTAAACAAGGTAAATCCGCGCCTGCCATATAAGAAAGACCTTCTCCTTTAAGAGAAATTCCCGGGCTGGAAGAAGAAGTCATACCTCTCTTTCCTGCGCTTGCAACGCCGTATACCATGTTGATTGCGGCAATTTCACTTTCAGCCTGTAAAAACGTTCCGCCTATCTTTGGCATTTTTTTAGCCATATACGCGGCAATTTCCGTTTGGGGCGTAATAGGATAGCCGAAATAGTGTCTGCACCCCGCTTTAATAGCGGCTTCGGCAATAGCTTCGTTTCCTTTCATCAATACTTTTTCTGCCATAATATCACCTTTCAACTTTAATTATGCAATCGGGACACATAGTAGCGCAAAACGCGCAAGCTATACATTTGTCGGGATTAACTGCTTCTACGGGATGATGTCCTTTTTTGTTTATCTTATCGTTAGATAAAGCTAAAACTCCTTTCGGACAAACGTCCACACACAAACCGCAACCTTTACAGTTATCGGTTTTAAACGTTAATTTTGCCATAAAAGTTTTCTCCTTTATTTTTTCGGGCAAGCCCTTTATTTTATTTTCTTTTGCAAATTTAAAGGAAACAAATTTTCTATTTTATCCTTTAAATCGTCGTATAGGTCGGTTTTACAAGTTGTAAGCTTTAATTTTACTCCGCTTATTCTTTCTAATTCCCTAGCGTATTCCATACTTTTTATTACTTCTTCACTAGTGGTTTCGTTCCCTAAATTAGAATTGTTTATTAAACCCGTAAATCTAATTCCGCCTGCGTATTCTATTTCTCTCATAACTTCTAGCGTAGATAAAGCGTCGGGAGTTAAAGGTCTGAATTTGTTTATTACCATAAACATTTCGTAATCGTTTTCTTCTACGATTTTAGGAGCAAGTCTGCCAAGCGCCAAAGCTCCCCTATCGTCCCCGCCTATATCTAAAACGCATTTAAGACTTTTATCGTCCGTTATCGCGTACATATCTTGCGGAAGCGCAGGTATATCTAAATTCGTGTTGGCATAGTCCGAAACGATTAGCCTTATATCTCTTTTTTTAAAATCTTCGCTACTGTCTTTACTGCGAAAGTAAGGATTTACTATGTCTAAATCCGCAACGGCGACTTTATCGTAACTGTCTTTTAAATCGAACGCCATATTTACGGCTACGTTGGTTTTACCGCTACCGTAATGACCGCATAGCAAAGTTATTCTTTTATAATTCATTAGAGCTTATTCCTCATTATTTTTCCGCTAACGGTTTTAGGTAACTCGTCCTTAAATACAACTATTCTGGGATATTTATAAGGAGCGGTTTTTTCTTTAACGTAATTTTGAATTTCTTTTTTCAATTCTTCCGTACCTTCAACGCCTTTAACGAGAACTACGCTTGCTTTTACTATTTGTCCCCTAACTTCGTCGGGACAAGCGCTTACTCCGCATTCCAAAACGTACGGAAGTTCCATTATAACGCTTTCTATTTCAAACGGTCCTATTCTGTATCCAGAAGATTTAATAACGTCGTCTACTCTTCCTACGTACCAATAATAACCGTCTTCGTCGCGCCAAGCGGTATCGCCCGTGTGGTAGTAACCGTCGTGCCAAACTTCTTTGGTTTTAGCTTCGTCTTTATAGTATCCTGTAAACAATCCGCAGGGAACTCCGTTTTTAACGTTTACTACTATTTCTCCCGTTTCTCCTACGGGTACGCTCTTTCCGTCATGGTCGAATAAGTCTATGTCGTATATAGGCGCGGGTTTACCCATTGAACCTATTTTATGCGGAGCGCCTATCATATTTCCTATTATCATAGTGCTTTCCGATTGACCGAAACCTTCGTGAATTTGTAGACCCGTAAGTTTTTCAAATTGACGGTAAACTTCGGGATTTAACGCTTCGCCCGCAGTCGTCATGTGCTTTACGGAAGAAAAATCGTATTTAGATAAATCTTGTTTAATCATCATACGAAGCATAGTGGGCGGAGCACAAAAAGTAGTGATATGATATTTTGCGAACATAGGCATAATTTTTTCGGCGTCGAACCTGTCGAAATCGTAAACGAAAGTAGCCGCTTCAGCTAACCATTGTCCGTATAATTTACCCCACATTGCTTTTGCCCAACCCGTATCGGAAATAGTAAAATGTAATCCTTCGGGGTCAACGGCGTGCCAATATTTTGCCGTATGGAAATGCCCTAACGGATACTTATGGTTGTGAACAGCAATTTTCGGATATCCGCTAGTTCCGCTAGTGAAATACATAAGCATAGTATCGTTTCCGCAAGCAGTATCTTCGGTTCTATCGAAATGAGTGGAATACATTTTGTATTCTTCGTCGAAATTTCTCCAACCTTCTCTAGTCCCGTTTACCATTATTTTAAGGGTAAGGTCGGGACAGTTTTGACACGCTATATCTATTTGATGAGCGGTATCTCCGTCCCCCGTACATACTATAGCTTTTACTCCCGCCGACTTGAAACGATATTCGAAATCGTGTTCTTGTAATTGATATACTGCGGGGATTGCGATTGCGCCTAATTTATTTAAGCCAAGCATTGCGAACCAAAACTGATAATGCCTTTTAAGTACAAGCATTACTCTGTCGCCCTTTTTAATCCCCAAAGATTTAAAGTAGTTTGCCGTACGAGCAGACTCTTTTTTCATATCCGAAAAAGTAAATCTTCTTTCGGTCATATTGTTGGAAACGTGTAACATTGCAAGTTTTTCGGGGTCTCTATCAGCGAGAGCGTCTACCAAATCGAATGCAAAATTAAACTTTTCGGTATTTTTAAATTTAATCGAAACGGGCGTGCCGTTTTCGTTTTCTACTACGTCGATAAACTTTTTGTAAATTCTGTCTTTTTCGTCCTTGACTCCCGTTTTCTTGTCCTTTATTTCTTTCGAAGAAGAACTTGCAAGTTCGGGAATAGGCTCTCCCGACGGATTTAATACTACAGCATAGAAATCGCAATCTTTTCCGTTTACGGCTATCATTCCGTGCGGAGTGGAACTATCGTAATAAATAGTATCACCCGGTCCTAATACTTCTTTATGAGTTCCGACTTGAACCATTAAATATCCGTTTATAACTATATCTAATTCTTGTCCGTCGTGAGTCGTAAGTTCTATGTCTTTATATTGAGCTTCGTCGTTATATACGGCTTTTACGAATAATGGCTCTGCAATACGGTTGCGGAATGCGTAAGCCATATTGTAATAAGTCATTCCGTGCGCTTTGCTGACTATTTGTCCCGCGCCGTTTCTTGTTACCGTAAAAGCTTTTAATTCGGGGCTATAACCTTCTATAATATCGGTTACGTTTACTTTTAAAGCCAAAGAACAACGGTAAATAAAAGCAAACGTTAAGTTACTTTCGCCTTGTTCGCATTTTTGATATTCGTCTAGCGATACGTCCGTTTTTAAAGCCATATCTTGCTGTGAAAGACCTTCTATTTCGCGAAGTTCTTTAATTCTGCCTGCAACTTCCTTGATTTTTAAATCAAGTCCTGTCATCTGTTCCATATCATCCTCCGTTTTTTAGGGGAAAGAAAAAAACAAGCTCGCCCCAAAGTTAGATACTTTGAGACGAGCATTTTTACCCGCGGTACCACTCAAATTGCAGTATTTAACTGCCACTTACGGAATCTATCAATCCCTACGTTTTAACGCAACGCTTTTCGGGGAGATTCTACGGAATTTCTTCTTTCTTTCTCCCGACTCGGAAGCTACAAACGTTTATAAACTAACTTAAAGCTCTCACCTGACGCTTTTTCTCTGGAAAGTATCGTTTATAAGTTCTCTTCGTCATCGTCTTTATGCTCGCTATTATATCATCACGCAAAAAATTTGTCAACTATATTTAATTGTTTTTATAACTTGTTTCTTTGAATTTTTCCGCTTATCGTTTTAGGAAGTTCCGTCTTGAACTCTACGATTCTGGGATATTTATAAGGAGCGGTGTGTTTTTTAACGTAATCTTGAATTTCTTTTTTAAGTTCTTCCGTTCCCTCTTTACCTTTTACCAAAACGATACTAGCTTTAACTACTTGTCCCCTTACTTCGTCGGGATACGCGCTTACTCCACATTCCAAAACGTACGGAAGTTCCATAATAACGCTTTCTATTTCAAACGGTCCGATTCTATATCCCGAAGATTTGATTACGTCGTCAACCCTTCCGACGTACCAGAAAAATCCGTCTTCGTCGCGCCAAGCGGTATCGCCCGTGTGATAGTATCCGTCGTGCCAAACTTCTTTGGTCTTTTCGTCGTTACGATAGTATCCTTTAAATAATCCGCAAGGAATTTTATCGGAAGTTTTTATTACTATTTCTCCCGTTTCGCCGACCGCTACGCTATTTCCGTTTTCGTCTACTATATCTATATCGTAAAGCGGTACGGGTTTACCCATAGAACCTACTTTATGCGGATTTCCCATTAAGTTCGCAACCGAAAGCGTAGTTTCCGTTTGACCGAATCCTTCCATTATCTGAAGTCCCGTAGCTTTTTCGAACTGACGGTAAACTTCGGGGTTTAACGCTTCTCCCGCAGTCGTCATATGTTTAATAGACGAAAGGTCGTATCTCGAAATATCTTCTTTTATCATCATACGAAGCATAGTGGGCGGAGCGCAGAAAGTAGTAATGTTATACTTTTTAAACATAGGAAGTATGTCGGAAGCCGAAAATCTGTCGAAATCGTAAACGAATACCGCTCCTTCGCAAAGCCATTGTCCGTATAATTTCCCCCATAAAGCTTTTCCCCAACCCGTATCGGAAATAGTAAAATGTAGTCCATCGGGAGAAACTCCGTGCCAATATTTTGCCGTTACGTAATGTCCTAACGGATATTTAAACGAATGGCACGCGATTTTCGGATATCCCGTAGTTCCGCTGGTAAAGAACATAAGCATCGGGTCTTCTCCGCAAGGAGTGTCTTCCGTTCTATAAAAATGAGTGGAATACATAGTGTATTCGCTGTTAAAATCTCTCCAACCTTCTCTCGTTCCGTTTACGAGTATTTTAAGCTCTAACGTGGGAGAATTTTTTTCTGCTAAATCAACTTGATGAGCTACGTCCCCGTCGGCGGTTGCAACTATCGCTTTTACGCCTGCGGAGTTAAATCTATATTCGAAATCGTGGGATAAAAGCTGGTTAGTTGCGGGAATTGCTATCGCGCCCAATTTACAAAGTCCCCTAATAGAGAACCAAAATTGATAATGTCTTTTAAGAACTAACATTACCCTGTCGCCCTTTTTAATTCCTAAAGATTTAAAATAGTTAGCCGAACGAGCCGATTCTTTTTTCATATCCGAAAAAGTAAAGAACTTTTCGTTTTTATCTTTATCGACGTAAACCATAGCCCTTTTATCAGGGTCTTTTTTGGCAATTTCGTCTAGAATATCGAAAGCGAAGTTAAATTTGTCTTCGTTATTAAAATCTATTGCTTTTAATACGCCATTTTCGTCTTCGGTTGTGTTTATAAATTTAGAACATACGAATTTTTCGTCCGTTCCCCTTGCGGATATAAGCGTTTCCCTTAAAACGTTTTCTTCTACGTTTTCACCGGGCAATACTACCGCGACGAATAAACATTCTTCCCCGTCTACCGCTATCATTCCGTGCGGAGTGGAACTGTTATAATAAATGCTGTCGCCTTCGTCTAAGTATTCGACGTTATCGCCTACTTGAACCTTTAATCTACCCTTTAAAACCAAATCGAATTCTTGTCCCGAATGTTTGGTTAAATGGATAGGTTTATTTTGTAAGCTTTCGCTGTATTCGTATCTTACCCAATAAGGTTCGGCAAGTTTTTTGCGGAAAAGCGGAGCAAGGTTTTGAATTTCTATTCCGTTTTCTTTCGCGGTTTCTTGTCCTTGTCCCTTTCTCGTAACGGTATAAGACGAAAGGTGCGCGCTTTTACCTTCTAACAAGTCAGTAATACCTATTCCGAAAGCTAAAGCGCATTTATGAATAAACGTAAAAGGTAAATCTTTTTTTCCGTTTTCATAAGCGCAATAATCTTCTAGCGAAACTTCGCACTTGGTCGCCATATCTTGTTGCGATAAGTTAAAAATTTCACGCATTTCTTTAATTCTAGTGCCAATTTCCAATAACTTTTCGGAATCTACTTCTGCCATGTTTTTTCTCCTGTTTTTTGTTTTTTTTATACTTAAAAGTTGAAATATGATTTACAACTTCGTCGTTTTAAACGTTGTCAATATATATTATAAATTTTTGCGTATTATTTACAAAAAGCGTAAAAAAAATACCCGCCTCAAATTTCTTTGAGACGGGTAATAATATACTCGTGGTACCACTCAAATTGCAACTA
>CAJMEI010000030.1 GCA_905212395.1 uncultured Christensenella sp.
ATAAATTTGCAAGCATAAAAGAGAAAATATCAGAATTTTTGCGTGATGCTATTGATGATCCTTCGTATAGTCAAAAGCTTCTAGACAGTTGGTTTTCCACCTTTATGATTAACTGTTCCGATATACCAGATAATCAAAAGGAATGCACTTTAACAAAGAAAGAAATAATTTTCCCTGTTATGGTGCTAGTCCTTAATCCATTAGTTCCAGAAGAAGAGTTTTCAAAAGTGTGCGATTATGATGATATTGAAGAACTTCAATCTGATTTTCGCACTTCTATAGATAGAAAAGTCTGCGATTATCAATTTGTTTCTGGAGTAATAGGAGATTTTCTCTCATCGCGACTCCGCAATGGACAAAAAATGACCAAATATGATTTTATCAAAGAAAAATGGAAAAATTATGAAGGAGATTTTTTATTTGTGGCAGACGACCAAGAGCGAGAAGCCTTAGTAAAACTAGTGATATTAGCAACACTATTGAAAAAGAAAAAGATAAATCAAATAAAGGAAGCTGCGAATTTATGAAAATTAAGTCTTTTCAAATAAGAGAAATAACCGATTTTAATTGGAAAAAGATTGATTTAGATGAAGATGTATGTATATTTTATAGTACTCGCAATTCAACAGGTAAAACGACTTTAATGAGAGCAATTCTTTATTCGATGGGTTTTTCAGTTCCGAACACTGAATTGGTTAAATTTGAAAAATACGAATTCCGTTTAACTCTATATAGGGAAAAAGAGTACATAATTTTCAGAAAAGGTATGTTTATTACGGTAAATAACATCGAATACGATTTACCTATGGAACAAACGACTGTATTATCAATAATTTTCGGAACAACAAATCCAGAAATACTTTCTAACTTGCTTGGAACATTTTATTTTGACCAAGAAAAAGGTTGGACTTTGCTTAATCGTGGTACAATCATCGGAACTAATCGTTTCAGCATTGAAAGTTTTTTTAGAGGATTAAAAGGCGACGAAAGTATCGAAAGTTATGAAATTGTTGCAAGAATTTCTTCTATTGAGAAAAAAATCGCACAATATAATTTAATGATTAACATTGCGGAGTATCAAGATATAGTTAAGCAAGAAGGAGGCAATTCTTTAGACTATAAAACATATGATAAAACATTGGATATTGAACTTGATGATTTGAAATTGCAGCTATCCGATGTCGAAGCTGAGATATCAAGAATGTCGGAAATAATCAAAACGAATAAAAATTTTTCTGATTATATTGAACAAAAAAAGATATATGTTAAGAATCCTCAAGATCCTTCTACGCCTATTCCAGTTACAAAATCAACTTTACTGGATTATCAGGATTTTGATGATCTCAATAAAGCAAGGCGGGATCTCCTTATGGTGAAAAGAAATGGCTTAAAAAAAGAGATTGCAAAAATACAATCAGAACAAGAAAAGCAAATTCGTTTAATAAATTTACCTACCATCGATGAATCGCTTACAGCAAAATTGGCTAATATAGAAGGAATTAACTCTGTTCAAATAATAAAGCTTCGAGATAGTTTACAAAAACAAAAAAAAGAATTATCTACCATATTAACAAACAAAACAAAAACAAATAATCCTTGGATAAAAAAAGCATATGATATAATTAACAAATACGCACAAGAATTATCAATTCCGTTTGATTATAAAATAGATATCTTTACAAAGAATTTGAAGGCAAAATCTGGAGCGATACTACATAAAATGGTATTTATTTATAAATTAGCGTATATTTCGCTACTGTCTGAAGTTTTACAGTATCCTATACCTATTTTTTGCGATTCACCTAGTGGTCGAGAAGTTGAGAAATCCACAATAGATGGTATGTTAAACATATTAAAAAGAGATTACTCCCATCATCAATTGGTGTTAGCCTCAATATATAAATACAGCGAAATTTTTCCAAAAGCCAAAATTATAGAAACCAACGGAACATTATTTAATAAACAAACACTATTTGACTAAAAAATTATTGAAAATAAGCGAAGATCGAATATCTTCAATTCCTACCACGAATTTTTTGCAACAAAAGACTCACGGGAAATCCTCGTGAGTCTTTTGTTCATCGTTTGAAAGCGCAATTCTAAAATTTAATTTTAATAATTCCCTATGGAAACTGCGCTTCTTTGAACGCCTTTTGTAATACACATCTTTACTATAACGTTTTTAATAGAATTTTTCTTTTACTTCTTATATAGTACGTTGAACGTCGTTTCTTACTTGAAAATTCTGCTAATTGTATCGATATCCATTATAGAAAATATATATTAAAACAAGGAAGTTAGACACAATAAACTTTTAAATGAAAAACTAAATAACGGTTTTTCCGTACGTTAAAGACGTTTGCCGTACGAAAAATTAATACAGCCGAAAAGCACAAGTTACCCACGTTTCTTGTGCTTTTTTGTATGTTCGGTGGATTATAATATTAAGTTATCGGCAAGAGAAGTCTTTGAATTTACCAGCTTTTTTTAGATTTTTTTTCAAAAACAAGTTTCACTTCTGCTATTTATACTAAAAAGAATTCTCTGAATCCGCACCCGTGAAATCTATAACCAGAAAAAGCCTGCAATAAAAAAAGTATATTCCGTCTTTTATAATAACAACTTAAAAATATTTGACAGAAAACGGATTATATTATATATTTTAATTGAGAATTTTTATTTTTTCAAACGGAGAGTGAACAGAAGTGTTCGGCACATTTTTCATAATCTTTTTCTGCATTTTTGTTTTACACTCGTTACGGTATTATGCTTTTAAAAACCTTAACGTATTCCGTTAAAATAAGAGAGGTGCACTTTGGATAAAGAGTTTTTTGAATCTGACGAATATAAAAAGTCTGAGGAAATTCAGTTATTCCCGGCAGAGAGATATTACGTAAAAGAAACGGAAAAAAGCGCTTCGGAAATATTCAACGCACCTGAAATCACTATTCCCGAAAATTCGCCTGAACTAGACAATTCCTCTGAAATTTCCCTTTCCGACGCAGAAGAATTTGTTCAGTCTGCGTCAGCATCGGCTTCCGCATCCGTTTCCTTATCGGCAAGTGCATCAGTCGGAATAGGAGCTACCGGAGTGATGGCCGGAATTGCCGCAGTATGTATTGCGGCAACCGTAGGAATCGTTCCCGTGTCAGGATTAACGCAAAATAACGCATACGAACCCCCGATTTATCAGATAGAAGAACCGATAGAAGTTGGAACGCTGAATTTTTTGAATTATCGAATTGACTATTACAACAATGAAGATTCCTATGACGTAAATTCCGATATTACATTTTTCTTCGAAGGAACGCTAGCAGATGGGTTTACTTGCGAACTTTCCGATACTATAACCGGCAAATCGGTTGCCGTAATAGACGAAGCTGTAATTTTTAAAAATATAGAAAAAGGAGACAGGGAATTTCTTCTAACAATTTATCATAACTCAGAGGTCGTAGAAACTCGTCCGATAAACGTGACGGACAATTATATATACAATCAAGACCATAACTTTGATTATACATATAAGGTAACTTATAATTCTGACGGAACCTGCAATTTATATACGTATTTTATCCCTGAATACGATGGGAATTTCGTTACTTTTATCGATATTTACGATATACACGATAACTTAATGAACAGCTACGAAACTGTGACTGACGGCGCGCTATCATATATACTAAACATAAATGAAGAAGAATATAAGGCTAAATTCGTTTCTTATTACGTAAAGGACAATAATTATTATTCCTACTGTCTTTCAGAGGAAATATATATAGACAATAATACATTTATTTGGCAAGCAAATGTTAACGACAAGTTACTTAATATCACGTTCGGAAATGAAATCGTTGGCGACGTTCAGATAAAAATAACCCACGACGATTTGACTTGTGAAGAGTTCGTTTTTCCTGCAAAAGAACTTATCGATAATTCCTGTTTATTAACCCTTAACAAAATCAGTCATAATCCTATTGTGGAAATTATCGTAGATTCTGTATTGTATAATTACGACCCGTTTAAACACATTACCGTTTTTAACGGTAAAGAGTACAAGCGAATTTCCGAGTCGGTAAACGTTAAAGCAGTCGTTTCCTCGACAGTGAATCTTACAAAATGTGAAATATTTAATCCTAGCTACAATTTCGAAAGTGGCGACGCTATTCACGCTCCCGTATTCTTATATTTCGATGGATTTTTAAACGAGGGCGATACCTATTCGGTAAAAGTATTCAGTATGGACGGCGATATAGTTGATTCCGTAACCGATATTTCTTTATCGGACAAGCCTGTAATATTTACCAATTTGTCAGTCGATATGGAATACACGTTCACGTTTTACCTGAATTCATCGGGAGAAGAAATTCCGTTGGGCGAAATTACCAAAACTTTAACTGTCCCGGATTATTCGTTTCTACCGCCTTTATTCTGTTGGTTTCCCAATCCCGGAGACGTTATGATAACATATAACGAGGACGGAACGTCCAACATTTATCTTTATATGAACGTGCAAAAAACTGAATACGATATGTATTACAAAGTTTATCTTGTAGACGTTGCTTATTCAGACTTTTCGGTATTTTTCGAATACGCGGGTAGCGATAACGTGGCAATACTCAGAAATATTCCCAAGGGGCGTTATTCTATCAAATACGGCGCATTAATAAACAACAACGACACGTGTTACTCTACTTGCGATATGCAATGGCCTTCCGGTACGGTAGTGGCGGGACTTGACGAAAGCGGTTATTATCCTGAACCCTGTGGCGATTTAAGCTATGATTACTCAACTAACGAGTTATCTCTCAGCGTTTCGGGAAAAGTCGTCGAAGACTTACGTGTAACGATTACTCCCGACATCGGGCAGGCAATAGAAATTACCATACCCGTAGAGGATATATCTACGAATTACAGCTTCTCTACATATACGCTAAATTTATCTGCTTACGGATTAACGTCCTTTACAACCGTTATAGAAAGCTACGCCGTTTTCCAATACGGTAACGGCGAAGAAATAAAAAACGAAGTATCCGTTACAGGCGACGAATTCTGCCCGTTCAAAATAGAGTCGTCATTCTGAATAATTAAAAGAAGGAGAATTAATTATGAAAACAATTGATAAAAAACATAAATTACAAATGATATGGTTCGCATTTGCGATTGCATACTTTATAACGTACGTAGTTTTGGTTATTGTCAGATTAAGCAATCCTAAATCGGTTTTTGCAACGAAATTTTTTGACAAATATATTCGTATAACCACCAAGACCGTAACCGAGGGTGGCGAAGTCGTTAAAGTGAATCCTTCCGTCCAACAAATCGCACTGAACAGTATAATAAATATTTTTCTCATTTTGTCGGTTGCAAAAATTTTGAGAACGTTGTTCAAACTAAGATTCAAAAAATCCGATAGGACTAAAACGGTTGTTAGCCTTTTGGACGGCTTTGTTAAGTACGGCTCGGCAATAGCCGTAATCATTTATGCGCTAAAAGCTTGTGGTGTGAACACCAAAGCGTTGATTGCTTCGATAGGCATTCTTGCTCTTATCGTAGGTCTCGGCGCACAGTCGCTTATAGCCGATATCATTGCAGGAATGTTTATTATTTTCGAAAACGAATTCAATACGGGCGAAATTATTTCTATTGACGGTTTCAGAGGCGAAGTTATTGAAATAGGTATCCGAACCACAAAGCTACTTGATGCGGCGGGCAATATCAAAATCATAAACCACAGCGATATCAAAAACGTCGTTAATCTATCCAGAGAGCCGTCTTTGGCTTCCGTAGACGTAGATTTCCCCTACGACGTTCCCATTGAGTACATAGAAAAACTTTTCGACGAAAAATTTGCATTACTTAAAGACAAGATACCGGGTATCATATCAGGACCATTTTATAAAGGCGTTACCGAATATAAAGATTCCAACGTTACCGTTAAAATAGTAGCAACCTGCCTGGAAACGGACCGTTTTCAGGTACAAAGAGACTTGTTAAGAGAATACCGTGCCATTATAACCGCCGAAGGAATAGATATCTCTTATCCGCACGTTGTAATCGGACAGGAAGAAAAATACAACATAAAGGTTTCCCAAAAAGACGTAAAAAAAGCAAATCAATTCGTTGAAGAACAGAAAGAGATGTCCAAAGATTTAGAGGACAAACACTTTTAACGCTCCAAATTGAAAGAAAAAAAAGCTTTCCGATAATAATCTAAAATTACGTTTAACGCGACGCAAAAAAGACGAATAAAGCCGAGTCCCTACAAGGGATTCGGCAACTAAATAAATCCTAAACGGATTTGTGATATTCGTCTAACGACGAGTTATATTGCCTATCGGCAGTTATATTTGCATAAAGGCAAGTTAAGGATTTATTTAATATAACTTTGGCATTGCCAAAATATAACGCAAAACTTGTTTTGCATATCACTTTTAGCCACAAGGCTAAAAATAAAACTAAATTATCTTAATCTTTTGTGGATAAAAAAAGCCCACTATATTTCGCCTTAAAGCGAAATATAGTGGGCTACACTTTTGTATTAAATTAAAAACCCCTTACAGGGAATCCGTAAAATCCGTCTTTTTTGCGTATTTTATTTGATACTTTTTCTTTCAATTTATATTATAGTTCTTCTTGATTTTATAAAAGCTTTATTAAAATTCAGCCAATACTTTCGTTATTTTTGCGAGTTTAACAAATCAGATATAACAGGTCCGATAAACGATATTTCGTCCCTTGGAGTCATAGAATAAGGATTATATTTTTTTTCTGCAAGTTCCCCTGCAACTCCGCAAACGAAACAAGCGCACGCTACGTTTATTAAATCGCTTTGCGTGGAATGAGCGCAAATCCCCACCGTTACTCCCGTAAGGCAATCTCCGCTACCGCCTTTTGCCATACCCGAACAACCTCTGTCGCACAAAAGAACTTCTTTTCCGTCCGAAATTATAGAAGTCGCCCCCTTTAAAAGTACGATAACGTTGTATTTTTTCGCAAAATTTCTTACTACTTCTATCGGGTCTTTTAAAACTTCTTCTACGGGCATAGAAACGAGCCTTGTAAATTCCCTAACGTGCGGAGTTAAAATAACTTCTCCCACCGCGTTGTTTAATTTATCTACGCCGATTCTTGAAAGAGCGTTAAGTCCGTCGGCGTCTAAAACGAGTTTCCCCGTAAAGTTTTCTAGTAAATAGGAAACGATTTTTTCGTTTTCTCTACCGTCGCCCACTCCGCAACCGAAGCCTACCGTTCTAACGTTTTTTAATAATTCATCAAACTCTTTTTTATCGAACCTTATCTTTCCGCCACTTGAACGGAGTGGAAAAAGCGTAGATTCTACGCAGTAAGGCATAACGGCGTCCGAAATGCAATCGGGTACGGCAAGTTTAACTACTCCTGCGCCTGCCCTTAAAGTTGCAAGCGAACAAGAAGCAAGTTTTATTGCTCCGCTATACCTATCGCTCCCACCGATTAACGCGGTATACCCATAAACGCCTTTATGAGAATTGCTTTTTCTTTTAGGAAATACGAGTGAAAAGTCTTGTTTTTCAACTAATTTGGCTTGTACGCTTTGATTTAAAATTCCTATATCCGCAACCCTGATTTTCCCTACGAAATCTTTTGCGTCGTTTAAAAAATGACCTGTTTTTAAATTGTTTATCGCAATAGTTAAATCCGCCTTAACGCAAGTTTTACCTATTCCGTTGTTAACGTTTAAACCGCTCGGAATATCTACGCTGATTTTATATGCGTCTTGCGAATTTATAACGTTTATAACGTTTTTTAAATCGGATTTTAATTTACCGAAAAAGCCCGTGCCGAGCAATGCGTCTACTATAACGTCAAAAGAAGAAAAATCGAAATCGGCAGAAAAATCGGAATACTTTATTCCTGCTTTTTTAACTTTATCGAAATAATAAATGGCGTCTTTTGAAAATCCGTCTTTACATAAAAGCACTTCCGAGTAAACGCCTTTTTCTTTTAAAAGCAATGCTAAAACTAAACCGTCTCCGCCGTTGTTTCCGCCCCCGCAAACAATAAGAACCCTTTTACCCGTAAAGTCGTATGAAGAATACAACGCTTTACCGGCTTTTAACATTAACCATATTGCGCTTTCGCCGTTTTCGATAGCTAATTTATCGTTTTCTTTACTTGCAGTAGCAGAAATTACGTCTTTCATCTTTTATATACCACTTCTCCGTCAATAATAGTTCCTAAAACGTTAAAATCATCGTCCAAAATTGCAAAATCCGCGTTTTTGCCTACGTCTATACTTCCCACGCTGTCAAAAATCCCAATACTTCTAGCGGGATTTGCCGTAGCGTAATCTATCGCCGTGCAAAAATCTACGCCTACTTTTTCAACCATATTCTTTACGGCAACGTTCATTTTTAAAACGCTTCCCGCAAGAGTTCCGTCAAGCAGTCTTGCCTGTCCGTCTTTTACTATAACTTTTTGTCCGCCGAGTTCGCTTTCGCCGTCGGGTAAATGTTTAGCTCTCATAGAATCGGTTATTAAAATAAGTTTATCTTTCGGCTTATTTTTAACCAAAATTTTTACAGCTTCTTTGCAAACGTGAATTAAATCGCAAATGAGTTCGTTATAGAGTTCGTCTAACATTAGCCCCGCGCCGACAACGCCCGCTTCTCTATGATGTAACGGCGTTTGAGCGTTATAAGTGTGCGTTATAGAACTTGCTCCCCAACCAAGAGCTTTTTCTACAGTAGCAAAATCGCTTTGAGTGTGTCCTATAGACGCAACTATTTTATTTTCTGCTAAAAATTCTATTAGTTCTTTTGCGTTTTCTTGTTCGGGCGCAAGAGTAACTACTTTAATTTTGTTTCCGCTAGCCTTAATAAACCTATCCATAAGTCGTTTATCGGGCTTTTTTATAAATTCTAACGGTTGCGCGCCTTTATATTTTTCAGCGATAAAAGGTCCTTCTAGATGAACGCCCTGTACCCTTGCTCCGCTAATTCTTGTATAATTTTTAACAGCGTTTAAAGCTTTTAAAATATTTTCTTCGCTTTGCGTCATAGTGGTAACAAGAAAAGACGTAGTACCTTCTTTAACGATACTGTCCGCAATCGTTTTAATTTTTTCAACGTCGCCGTCCATTCCGTCGGCTCCGCCCGCCCCGTGAATATGCCTATCGACAAAACCGGGAACGACTATTCCGTTAAAACAATACGCTTGGTCAATATCTAAATTGCTACCTATTTTTACGATTTTGCCGTTTTCTACCGCTACGTCGCAAGAAATTATTCCCTTGCCGTAAACGTAAACTCTTACATTTTTAAAACCTTTCATATTTTCTCCGACACAAAGTAGTTTTTACTTAAACTTTATTTTAACATATTTTTTCCCGGTTTACTACAAAAAAACCGCCTTTGCGATCGTTATGATCCACAAAAGCGGTTTCCTGCT
>CAJMEI010000031.1 GCA_905212395.1 uncultured Christensenella sp.
TAGTTATTTTTATTATAGTTTTTAAATTTACTCCACCAAAACCAATAGAAAAACGAATCGAAAAGAATTTTAATGAAACGTTTACGATAGAAGAACTTGATATTACAATAACTGATTATGCTTTTAAACGTTTCGCTTATCGGGGCTCATATGAAGCGGATTCTAATAAGGTATGGCTAATTGTAAATGCAACTATTTGCAACAATAGTACCGAAACAAAAAATTTACGAACATTAAGTAAAAACACGGAACTAACCGATAATGCTTTTTTTATCAAAGATAACAAAGAATCAAAATATAATGGTTCATTTTTATTAAACGAAGTATGTATTAGAGCCCATGAGAAAATCGACCCGTATGAAACAATAACAGGCATGTTTATGTATGAAGTACCTATTACTATTGCTCCCGAATTAAGTGGAACTTCTTATTCATCTAGCACTTGCCAAAATTTAAATTTTGAATTTAGACTAATCTATGAAAATAAAAAAACCATAACAACTATCTCTTATGCTATCAAACTATAATTAGAAAAATCATTTTTAAAAAAATTTAAGGATGGTTATACTTTTCTCAAAAAAAGTATAACCATCCTTTTTTGGTGGACTTGGGCGTGTGAAATACGCACCGAGGACACCAAAAAATACTAGGGCTCCCGAAAATATTTTGCAAAGCAAAAGATTTTTGGGAAAAAGGAAGGGCAGGCTCATAGGTCAAGCCGTTGCAGTAGCAACGGTGGACAAAATAGCCTTGCCCTGACGTGGTGGAGTGGCCGAGAATTGCACTCGGGTCTTACCGCCGTCAATTATGTTTTCTACGTACGTAGTTTGTCGATTATCCCTTTTTATATCGGACGATAAACAAAACCGATATAAACGTGTCCGCATAAATACAACTTTTCGCCTGCGTCTTACGAAAAGCCGTTCCCCGTTAAAAATGATGCCCTTACGAAAACAACGGGATTTCCCGCTTGGACAGTCGCTTTAATTAAGCGGCAAATGCGTAATTGTTATTATTAGCATTTAAAATTTAATTTCCGTTTTTACGAAGACGAGCCTTCGGTACGCTTACAGTAACATCGGACGGCAATCGAATCTAAAACCACCCCGTATATTTTAGACGAAAACACGAATTTAAACGATATTTTCGCCTTTTTAACTTTTTCTTGCGTTTTAAATTTTGTAAAACGCAAACGCCTGCAAACAAGCTAGAAAAATTTAATATTCTCTTTCTATTTGCCGTTTAATATCTTTTTCTTTTAAAGTTTGCTTTTTATCGTAAGTGTGTTTGCCTTTACAAACGCCTACTTCTATTTTTATTAAAGATTGTTTTAAATATACCTTTATAGGAATAAGCGTGTAACCCTTTTCGGTAACTTTTATTTTAAGTTTTGCTATTTCGCTTTTGTTTAACAAAAGTTTTCTATCCCGACGGCTATCCTTTACGTTATACGCGCTAGACTTGTCGTAAACGGCTATATGCGTATTTTTTAAAAATACTTCTCCGTTAGAAATCAAGCAAAATCCGTCGGACAAATTTATATCTCCGCGTTTTACCGATTTTACTTCTCCGCCGTCTAAAACGATTCCCGCTTCCAAAGTTTGTTCTATAAAATACTCGTGCCGAGCAAGTCTGTTTTCCGCTATTACCTTTCCCATAAAATATATTATACCATTTTGTTATATTAAATCAACCGTTACCGCCATTAAATGCTATAAATAAACTATTTGTTTTTAACGATTAACCAAAATAAAATCTAATTGTCCCGCCAAAACGTCGCAATTTACGACTTTAATTTTAACGCTGTCGCCTAATTTAAACATGTTTTTATTAGAAAATAAAGTATAAGTTTTTTCGTCGAAAACGTAATTTCCCTTAGGCAAATCTTCTAGTCGAACTAATCCTTCCGCAGTGTTTTCTAGCTCTACGAAAATCCCGAAAGACGTTACTCCGCTAATTACGCCGTTAAATTCTTCGCCCAAATAATCTCTCATATAAAGGGCGGTGTAAATATCGTCTACTTGTCTTTCCACTTCGTCCGCGCGTCTTTCCCTTGACGAACTTATATCCGAAACTTCCCCGACTACCGATAAATACTTTTCCGCCTTTTCGTAATCTTTCATAACGGTTTTTAAAATTCTATGAACTTGCAAGTCGGGATACCTTCTTATAGGCGACGTGAAATGACAATAATGTTCTAATCCTAATCCAAAATGCCCTACGTCTTCGGGGGAATATTTTGCCTTTTGCATAGAACGAAGTAACACGTTGTTTACTACCCCCGCGTAAGGCATATCCTTTATTTTTTCAAGCAATTTATTAAAATCGGAAGAATGATAATTTTTTTCGTTCCAACCGGTTTTTATACCTAAATTCTTTAAAAACAAGCAAAAGCTTTGCAATTTTTCTTCCGCGCATTTTTCGTGAATACGAAATACGAACGGAACGTTTAAATAATAACAATGCTCCGCAACGGTTTGGTTGGCAAGGAGCATAAACTCTTCTATAAGTTGATAAGAGCCTATTCTTTCCCTTTTTGACAAGTGTATTTTTCCGTTTTCGTCTACAAAGATTTCAGCTTCTTTACTGTCTAAATCTACACTACCCCTTTCCTTTCTTCTTTTATGAAGAATATTTTGTAGTTCGTTAGCGTTATCTAACATTTCAACTAAATGGGGGTATTGTTCCCTTAGTTCCTTATCCCCGTCGATAATTTTTTGAACCTTTTTATAAGTCATTCTATTTCTCGACTTTATAACGGAATTATGAAATTCGTAGTCGTAAACAGAGCCTAACTTATCTATTTTCATAATGCAAGATAAGGTAAGTCTTTCTACCCCTTCGTTTAAAGAACAAATACCGTTAGAGAGCTTTTCGGGTAGCATAGGAATAACGAAATCGGGGAAATAAATACTCGTTGCGCGGGATAAGGCTTCTTTATCTATTTCGCTTCCTTCTTTAACGTAATGGGAAACGTCCGCTATATGAACGCCTAAAATAAAGCCTTTTTCGTTTTTTTCTACCGAAATTGCGTCGTCGAAATCCCTAGAATCGTCCCCGTCGATTGTGATAATGGTTTGATTAGTTAAGTCTAATCTTCCCTTTTTATCGCTTTCGGAAACGGTAGACGGGATTTTATCCAAACACTCAATTACTTTTGCGGGAAATTCCGTTTCAATACCCGCGTTTTCTATTACGGCTTTTTCCGCCGTTTTAACTTCGTTTTCTTGCTTTACTATATCGACTATAACGCCTTCCGGATTTTTATCGAACGGGTAAGCTATAATTTTACACAAAACTTTACTTCCGTTTTGCGCTCCGTTAAAGTTTTTTTGAGAAATAAAAACGTCTTTGGCGAAAGATTTATCGCCCGAAACTACAAAACCGTAATTTCTTTCTTTATAAAAAGTCCCGACTATTTCTTTAATTCCGCGACTTATAATATTTACTACTTCCCCTTCGTCCGAGCTTCCCCTTTTGGATTCTACTTTTCTAACGACTACTTCGTCGCCCTGTAAAGCTCCGTTTAAACTTTTTGCGGGAATAAATAAATCTTCCGTTTTATCGTCGGGAATAAAAAATGCGTAACCCCTTTCGTGAGTTTTCACTTTTCCCTTTTTTAAACCGCTATCCGCAAATAAATAATATTTCCCGCCGTTTTCACCTAAAAAGCAATCGTCGCACAAAGATAGAATGGCAGAGCGAATTTCGTCTTTATCTCCGCTTTTCTTTACGGATAAAAAGTTAAATATTTGTTTTATCGTTTTACCCGACAATTCTCCGTTAGAAAAAAGTTCGGCAAGTTTTTGTTTTATCATAAAAAATCCTTAAAAAAAGCGCCCGATATTTTTTATCGGACGCATGAAATTTCGTTTATTAAGCAGGGATATGAATAAGTTCTAATACGAAATATCCAACCATTAAAACAGCTATAATAACGATACAAATTCCCGTTAAGACTTTAAGCTTATGTTCTAGCGTTTTACTTTTGTTTTTTCCGTAAAACGTATCCGAATTTCCGTTTAAAGCACCCATTCCGTCGGAATTGCCCGATTGCATTAAAATAACGATAAGAATAAACAAAGCGCATATCGCGGCAACTACCACGAATACGATACTTAAAATTTTATAAGTTTGATAATTCATTGCGTTTAAGTTATTTAATAACGTTTGCATAATGTTCTCCGTTTTTTATTCACTACTCGTTTTATTCTAACACACTTTAAAAATAAAGACAAGCTTTTTTATATAAAAATTTATTTTATTAAAGATTTACCCGTCATTTCCGCAGGAATTTCTTCTCCCATTACTTGTAAGAAAGTAGGAGCGATGTCGGCAAGAATACCTTTTTCTCTCAACTGTACGTTTTTAAACTGTTCGCTGATTAAAACGAATGGTACGGGATTAGTGGTATGCGCTGTGAAAGGCGAACCGTCTTTAGCAACCATAACGTCGGCATTTCCGTGGTCTGCCGTAAGAAGTATGCTTCCGCCCTTAGCAAGGACTGCTTGTACCAAAATATTTACGCAACTTTCTACCGTGGCAACCGCCCTTTCGGCAGCTTCCATTACGCCCGTATGACCAACCATATCGCAGTTAGCGAAGTTTAAAATCATAACGTCGAATTTTCCGCTGTCTAGTTCTTCCAAATATTTTTCGGTTACTTTAAGCGCGCTCATTTCGGGCTTCAAATCGTAAGTAGCTACCTTTGGGGAAGCTATTAAATCTCTAATTTCGTTCTTTTCGGGCGCTTCTTTTCCGCCGTTAAAGAAGAACGTTACGTGAGCGTATTTTTCGGTTTCCGCAATACGAAGTTGCGTGTACCCCTTGTGCGCCAAATACTCTCCGAGCGTGTTTTTAATTTCTTGTTTCTTAAACGCGATATGAACGTTTGTAAAAGACGCGTCGTAAACGGTAAAACATACGTAGTAAGGATTTAAAAATCCCGTTTCTCTTTTAAAGAAATCGAATTCTTTTTCAGAAAACGCCCTAGTTATTTCTCTTGCTCTGTCGGGACGGAAGTTAAAGAAGATTATAGAATCCCCTTGTTCTACCAAACCGAAAGGCTTGCCGTTTTCAGTAATATTGATAGGTAAAATGAATTCGTCCGTAACGCCGTCCGAGTAGCTTGCTTCTATCGCTTTTACGGGGTCGTCGAATAACTTTCCTTTACCTATCGTCAAAGAATCGTACGCGAGTTTTTCTCTATCCCAGTTGGTATCTCTGTCCATAGCGTAATATCTACCCGTAATGGTGGAAATTTTACCTACGCCGATTTCTTTAATTTTATCTTGCAACGCCGAAACGTAACCCGCTCCGCTTTTAGGCGGTACGTCCCTACCGTCCATAAATGCGTGAACGTAAACTTTTTCAAGTCCGTGTTGTTTTGCTAGTTCTAGCAAAGCGTATAAATGCGTTATATGGCTATGAACTCCGCCTTCCGACAAAAGCCCGAAAATATGCAAAGCTTTATCGTTATTTTTAGCGTTTTCTACCGCTTTTAAAAGTTCTTCGTTTTTAAAGAAGTCGCCGTCTTGAATTTCTTTGGTAATTCTAGTTAAATCTTGATATATAATTCTTCCGGCGCCCATATTTAAGTGTCCGACTTCGCTGTTTCCCATTTGTCCGTCGGGAAGTCCTACGTCCAAACCGCTTGCTCCAAGTTGCGTAGAAGGCCATTGTTTAATTAGTTTTTCAACTACTCCTGCGTGAGCTTGTTTAATTGCGTTGCCGTTTTCGTCTTTTCTTATTCCGTATCCGTCCATTATTATAAGACAAACGGGTCTTGTTTTCATTTCCATAAAAATACGCTCCTTTTAAAGCATTTCTTTTCAATTCATAATTATAGTATAAAAGCTTTTTTTTTGCAAGAAAATTAATTATTATATTTTTAATGTTTGCAAATATTCTTTTTGTTCCTTCGTAATTCTAAAACTTTCGCGAGCTTTTTGTATAGTTTTGTTATGCGTAAATTTTCGCAACCGTTTATTTTGTAAATACGGTAAAACTTGCTCGTAATTTTTAGCAAGAGCCGTTGCAAAATACCACGCAATCATCATATTTAGGTAATATTCTTCGCTTTTGATTTCGCAAATTTTATCTGCGTACTCGTTTTTAAAATTATCGCCTAGAAAATAGTTCATTAAAAGTTTTATTGCAAATCTTTTAGTATAAACAAGCGGAGAAGATAGCCAAACGTATATTTGTTTTTCTAATTTTTCTAAATTTTTTGATAATATTTTAGGAGAAAAACAATCGCAAGTAGCCCAATTATCTATATAAGGTAAAAATTCGTTAATTGCTTTAATACATTCGCCAAAATCTTTAATTTGTTCTATTAAAAAGGCGTGGACGTGATTTTCCTCTAAATATTCGTGCGGAAGACTTGCTAAAAATTCTTTTTTAGTTTTTTCGTCTAAATTTTTTGCAAATTTTCTTAACAAAGGTATTTTTACGCCTATAACTTTTTCTTTATCCACGCTAGGCGTTAAAGACGCGGTAAAGTCTTTAAATTTTTCGTCTTTTAAAGACAATAAGTCTTGGTATATATCCATAAAACCGCTTTTCCCCTAAAAAATAATTATCGGACAAGGCATTATCTACCCGTCCGATAACAAATTATAAAATTAAAAATTACTTGTCGTAATTAACGATAGCCGAAAAGTCGGGAGCTTTTAAAGCCGCTCCGCCGATAAGTCCGCCGTCTATTTCTTCCATAGCCATAAGTTCTTTACAGTTAGAAGGTTTCATACTTCCGCCGTATTGAATACGAACTTTGCTTGCGCATTTTTCGCAGAATAATTCGCCCAAAGTTTTTCTGATAAATCCGATAGTTTCGTTAGCTTGTTCGCTAGTTGCGGTTTTACCCGTTCCGATAGCCCATACGGGTTCGTACGCGATAACGATTTTGGTTAAATCTTCTATTCCCTTTAAACCGTCCGTCAACTGAACTTTTAAAACTTCTTCGGTCTTTCCGCTTTCTCTTTGTTCTAACGTTTCACCTACGCAAACGATAGGAGTTAAACCTTTTGCAAGAGCCGTTAAAGTTCTCTTATTTACGGTTTCGTCGGTTTCGCCGAAATATTGTCTTCTTTCGCTGTGTCCGATAATAACGTATTCAACGCCGAGTTCTAAAAGCATATCCGCGGAAATTTCTCCCGTAAACGCTCCGCTTTCAGCCCAGTGAACGTTTTCAGCTCCTAAATGAATATTGCTTCCTTTAATTGCTTGTCCTACTGCGTAAATATCCGTTGCGGGAACGCATACTACTACGTCGCAAGTAGCGTCTTTAACCAAAGGCTTTAATTCTTCTACTAATTTAACCCCTTCCGAAGGAGTTTTGTTCATTTTCCAGTTTCCTGCAATTATTGCTTTTCTCATTTTTATCTCCGATTAAATTTTTTTTATGGTTTTTATAAACAACTTGTTTAAAGTTATTTCGTTTTTTATTCCTTTCTTTTCCGTTTGTACGGTAACGAAATTATCGTCTACGGAAATTATTATTCCCTTTACGGTTTCATAACTGTCGAAACAGTTAATAGCCACCTTTGCTTGTTCCGAGCAAAGCGTTTCTAAAATAGTCATAATTTCTTCGTTTCCCTTAAAAAATAATTTTTTAGCCATTAAAATAAACGCAAGTTTCTTTTTTACAAGAGCTAACAATATTATAACGACTACTAAAATAGGAATAAACGACGCGTAATAACTCATTTTTAGTCTTTATCGTTAAGACATTCGATTCCGGGTAATTTTTTACCTTCGAATAATTCTAGAGAAGCTCCGCCACCGGTAGATATGTGCGTCATTTTATCGGCAAATCCTAATTGTTTAACTGCCGCCGCGCTGTCGCCACCGCCGATGATAGTAGTAGCGTTAGAACATTCAGCCATAGTTTTAGCGATAAATTTAGTACCTTCCGCTAAAATCGGGTTTTCGAATACGCCCATAGGTCCGTTCCAAATAATAGTCTTAGCGTCTTTTAAAGCGCTAGCAAATAATTCTCTCGTCTTAGGTCCGATATCGAGCCCCATTTCGTCTGTGGGGATTTTACCTGCGTCGTAAACTTGAACGTCTATTTTAGCGTCAATCGGGTCGGGGAAATCTTTTGTAACTACGGAGTCGATAGGAAGATAAATCTTTTTACCGAGTTCTTTCGCTTTATTTAACATATCTAAGCAGTATCCGATTTTTTCATCGTCAACAAGCGAAGTTCCAACTTCTAATCCTTGAGCTTTCATAAAGGTGTAAGCCATACCGCCACCGATAATTAAGCTATCGCATTTTTCAAGTAAATTAGAAATAACGTTAAGCTTGTCCGCAACTTTTGCTCCGCCTAATACCGCAACGAAAGGTCTAACGGGATTTTCTAACGCGTTAGCCATAACAGAAAGTTCTTTTTCGATTAAGAATCCGCAAACCGCAGTTTTAACGAAACCGTATTCAACGATTGCCGCAGTAGTAGCGTGCGAACGGTGAGCCGTTCCGAATGCGTCGTTTACGTAAATATCGCAAAAATCGGCTAATTTTCTGCAAAGAGCTTCGTCTCTCTTTTCTTCGCCCGCTTCGAAACGAGTGTTTTCTAATAAAACTACTTCTCCGTCTTTAAGTTCGCTAACCGCTTTCTTTGCGCTTTCGCCTACAACGTCGGTTGCAAACGTTACTTTTTGACCGAGTTTTTCGGATAATTTTTCGGCAACGGGTCTTAAAGTGAATTTTTTAATATCGCCTTTCGCTTTTTCAAGCATTTTAGCTTTTGCTTCTTCTCTTTCGTTTTCGGGTAAAGCTTCCAAAGCCTTTTTTTCTTTTTTGTTTAAAGAAAATCCTTCCGTAAATATATTGTGAGGTTTACCCATGTGCGAGCAAAGTATTACCTTTGCGCCGTGGTCGATTAAATATTTAATCGTGGGAAGCGCGCCGTCGATACGGTTATCGTCCGTAATAACTCCGTCTTTCATAGGAACGTTAAAGTCAACTCTGACTAAACATCTTTTACCTTTTACGTCTACGTCTCTAATAGTCTTTTTGTTCATAAAAATCTCCTTTTAGATTTTTCTTATATAATTTACATTTATAATATACCTTTTAAACGTTTTTGTCAATAATTTTATTTTTCTTTTGTTTGAAAAAACCTTTAAAATCTACGTTAGTCAGCTTTACGAAGAATTTTAAAAACGGCAAAACCAACAAAGACGTAACTAAATTATATAAGGTGTGGAAATTTGCAAGTTGCCTTTCGGGCTTAATGGATAGCCCCGTAAAAGTCTTT
>CAJMEI010000032.1 GCA_905212395.1 uncultured Christensenella sp.
GGGGTCATCCGAGAAAACTTACTGCCCTTTTCAGTCTTCCGACTCAGGAATGAGACTTAACTACACTTTTAGACTTTTTCGCACCGACCAAAAGCTCTCTGTACTAAAACTTATGTAGAAAATAATTCCTTCTTAGTCTTTAATTTTAATTGTTAGCTTTATAATAGCATTTAAAAATATAATTGTCAAACGATTTTTACAAATAAATATTTTATTATTTTTAGTTTAAACAAAAATATATCCGTTACATTTTGCCATAGGCTTCGAATTCGGTAATTCCAAACCATCTAAACGCGTTTAAGTTATCTTGTTCGCTAGGAATAGTAAAATCTTTTAGCGTTATAAAATTGGTAGTTATAGGTTTATCGAAAACTATTTCTTGTCCCAAAGCGGTTTTAGTTAAAGTGTAATAAACGGGACTAGACAATCCTTGGTAATTAACGCCCACTCTCGTAGCGTAAGCGTCGTGGTCGCTACCGGTTGAGTTGTAGTCGGCGCGAATATATATTACTATTCTTGTTAAGGTTACCGTTCTATTAAACCAAACCTTTAAATACGGGTTTGATTTTTGGTTGGGTCCCCACGATTCTAGCGGATACGTTCCGTGTCCGTTATTTGTTTGTCTTCCGTCTATTGCGTTTTCCGCAACGAAATTGTAACCGTCGTTATAATAAGAATTAGTTTCCGCTCTCGTTCCGCCACCGGTAATAGCCCCCGCGAAAAAGTTATGCGCTAAATTGTATTCTTTTAAATCATCCCCTTCGCAAGGAAGCCATACGGTAATAACGTTATCGATATAAGATTTAACCGAATCTCCCAAAGAATTAAACATTCTATCATTAAACGTTATTCTTAAAGTGCCGTTTTCAACGTAAATAAGATTAGTTTTTATTCTTGAATGAATGTTTATAAATACGTAATGACAATCGGAAGGTACGTTTATAGTTAAAACGTCGCCAACGTTGTATTTTCCTACGTTTATCTGAGCATATCCTTGCTGAGATACGGTAGCACCGTTAAAGGTTACGGTTACCGTTCCTTTTCCGCCTTTTTTACCTAGATTCTTTTTAACGACTTTATCGAATTCGTTATAAAAATCTTGTTTATTTTGCGCTTCTTCCGCAAAAGCTTTTTCCTTAGAATTCCAGTTGCTTAATTCGTCGTATTCTCCCCTTAAAGGACAACCTAGGTCTATCCAACAAGCAATTTTTCTTATATCGGAATCCGAAAGCATAACTTGACCGTGCGTACCGCTATTTCCCCTTAACATTTGTATAACGTTACTGTTATGAGAACCGTATTGATAAGGTCTTAGCATTTCGCATTGACTTATTGCGGATATCCAGTTGGTAAATTCGTTCATAGACGTTCCGCAGTAATAATTTCCGTTTTTAAACGAACCCGTAGCCATTAAATACGAGATAGGATAATACATTTTTTCTCTGTTGCCTTTTACAAGGTAACTTTGCAAAGAAAACGCTTTCCCTTGCGTTGCGTTTTTATCCGCGCAACCGAGTTTTAAATCGAAATACTCTCCGCCGTTATCTCCGCCGTTTGTATTTTCAAGGTACACGGCAATAGTATTCGTTCCGCTTTTCAATAGATTTGACGGAATAGATAATTTCGTGTAAATAGGTTTGTTTACAAAACCCGTTTTTTGTAAAACCAACGTTCCGTTAATATAAACTTTCGGATTTTCGTCGTATTGCCAATAAAGCCAAAATTCTTTATTTAACTGCTCGCTCGAAAGGTTAAATTCTCTTATAAATCCTGCTTTTATCCAAGTTGTTGTCCAGTTACAGGTAGAAGGATTTCTTGCGTCGCCCGCTACTCCGAATCCGCCGTATCTATACCACCAATCAACGTTGTTTACGGACTGTACCCACGTGTTTAAATCATATTGTTCTACGGAATTGTCGGTAGCAAATCTCCATTGAGAACCAAAATCTATTATCGTATCCAAATAAGGAACGTAATAATCTTGTAAAACGGAATCGGTAGCGTAATATAACGCCAAATCGAAGTATTGTCCGCCGTTCATGTTTGACAATTCAACCGCAATGGTATTCTCCCCTTCCACTAATAAATCAGAATTTAAATTCAGTTTTGTGGTAACGGGTACGGGAGTATATCCGCTTCTCGTTAAAATCTTTTTACCGTTAATATAAACGATAGGATTTTCGTCGTATTGCCATTTTAAGTAGAAAGTTGTTCCTAAGGCGTTTTTAGAAAGATTAAAAGTTTTTTTGGCATAAAAATGCTTTGTGGTCCAAGAAATATTAGTTTTACAAGTAGAACCGTCTCTGCCGTCGCCGGAAGAGCCAAAGCCCGATTGTCCATTACTCCACGAATTAATGTTATAAGCATTATTAAACCATTCGTTTGTTAATTTGGTATCGCTTATTAAATATTTCCAACTTTGTCCAAAGCCGAAAACTTCGGTTTTTTGCGTTCTTTCAACGTTTTCTTGCGATACGTAAAGGGATAAATCGAAATATTGTCCGCCGTCTATATTTTTTATCTTAACGGCAATAATATTTTCCCCTTGCTTTAATACTCCGCCGTCTATATTTAAACGTTCCGTTTTAACGGTAGATATAAAACCTTTTCTTACTAAAACCTGTACTCCGTTTATGTAAACGGTCGGGGTTTCGTCGTACTGCCACATTAAATACAACTCTTTATTTACTTCGCTTGAAGAAAGATTAAAAGTCGTTCTGAAATAAGCGGTATCGTTAAGCCAAGACAAAGCCGTTTTACCCGTGCTTCCGTTTTTACCTGAACTCGTATTGCCGAAACCTGCTTGCGCGGTAGACCATCCGCCTTTTTTATTATACCAATTGTCTTCTAAACCGCCAATTTTATACTCCCAAGTCGCGCCCAAAGGTATTTTTTGAGTAAGCGGAGTCGTGGTTGTATCGGTAGTAGTAGGATTATACACTTCCTCTAATTCCGCGTTAGCTCTTTCTATTGCCGAATCTAAGTTGTTATGGCATTTTACGCAACTTTCGTCGAATATTTGTTGAATTTCGTTAAGATAAGAAAATCCTTTATAGTCGGTATACGGGTCGTAATCTTTGTATTCTTCCCCTACCATCCACAAATCTTTTTTAATTAACTGAGGTTTTTTTCTAAGCGCAATTGTTCGCGCGCCGTATGCGTTAGGAGCTTGCGTTTTATTTTCGTGGCAACCTACGCAAGAATAATATTCTCCGCCCATAAGCGTAGACCAACTTCTCATAGACTGAATCATCTCTCCGTCTTGATTGAGAACTTGGAAAAATATAGGTAAGTCGCTTGGAACTTTAAACGACGCCGAACCGTCTTCTTCTATATCGACAATTCCCAAAACCATTTTAACGTCCCAAGACGTATAAGAAGAACCTACGGGAGTAAACGGGTCACTACCTATATAGGTTATATTTTGATAAGTTCCGTCCGCGTTTTTATAATATTCGTTGTCCGAAAAAGTGTATGCGGGATTTTGAAGAGAACCTAAAGCGTAAGGTCTGTATTTTAAAGCTACTATTCTTAAATATCTTGCTTCTCCCTTATTAACTCCCTTTAATCCGTCGCCTTCGTAAACGTTAGCAACGTAATAGGTTGCTGTATCTTTAGAATAATCTACCGAATCAGGACGATTTCTTACTTGTCTTGTTTTTATAGGTACAATTTGGCTTGCGGGTAGTTCGCTACTACCGTTACATATAAGTACTTCTTGATTAGTAGCAATATTGTAATAATAAATATTATACCTTATATCGCTACCCCAACGTCCGTTTCCGTCCGAATCTCCACCGCCATCAGTTCCGTTTACGTTAAGATTTTTGTTATTTGAACGAGCGTATAAAACTTCGTTTTCACTGATAGGATAGGGGAATTTAAACAACGTTCCGCCTTTTGAATTGCTATAATCTTGAGCAGGCGTTTTATCTATTTGGTTGTTTATTCCAAGTCCATTAAAAGTAAGTCCTTGAATTCCGTCGGGATTATTCGTACCCATAGAAGTATCTAGTATCGCTATTCTTCCGATTTGGCGGTTGTGGTGTCCCGCTACTATCGTAAAATACTTGGTAGAACTACCGGGTATTTGTCTAGTATGTAATAAAGTCGTAGGATAGTTGGAGTTATTTCCAAACAATTCCGTTTGATTTGTTCCGTCGGGATTCATTTGAAATACGCCTTGAACGTACATTTGGTTTCTATCGTTATAATCCCAACGCGTATATAAAATTCTTCCGTCTTCCGCAAGAGTCGGGAAAGTCGTATGAACTTGGTCTTGACCTATTCTTCTTATATTTTTACCGTCGCCGTCGCAAATATATAAATTCGATACGGGAACTTTCCAA
The DNA here is from genome assembly GCA_905212395.1 of uncultured Christensenella sp. Taxonomy (GTDB): domain Bacteria; phylum Bacillota; class Clostridia; order Christensenellales; family Borkfalkiaceae; genus UBA4675. The sequence goes on from CAJMEI010000032.1 coordinate 4,350, forward strand.
CAGTCAACCGTTTGACAAGCTCTTGTAGAACTGAAAACTATATTTCCGTTTCCGAGCCATTTAGGTTCGAAATCGGCAACGCCTTGACCGAACGTAAGCTGAGTTACGGCTTTCGTAGCCAAGTCCATTTTATATAAATGGAAATCACAGTGTTTTAACGTGTAATCGGAGTTTTGTCCCGCAACGCTTTTTTTCCAAGAAAACAACACCGTTTTACCGTCAAAAGATACGTCAGGGTCCCTTATTACTCCGTTTTCGTCACTAAGCAATATTTCTTCCGTCGTCGAGCCGTCCTGATTAATTTTTACCCTTATCATTTGAGAATTATGATACCAACCGTATTCTGACTGGTCGGGATAAAATCCGTTTCCGTCGTCGCTGACAGCTTCGCTGTATGCGTAATGCGACGCGCCGAATTGACGATTTTTTATAACGATATAAGAATCAGCGTAGTTATTCGCAACGTTTTGCAAACTTCCGTAATTTACAACGGTTTTTCCGTTTTTAGCATATTGAATTACCGTATTTTGAGCTTCATAATTTACAAAATTATTGTTAGCAAACGCAGTATATAAAGAAGTAAATCCTAATATTAAACTTAAAAACAGCGTTCCTATAAAAAATAAAATCACATTTTTACGAAATTTAGTTTGATTCATCTTTTATTCCCCCTTTTTTAAGCAATATTCGTATGGCGTTGCTACATAATTACAGTCGCCGTCAACAATAGTAATACCGTATTTCACACCGTCTTCTAACTGGTCGGGTAAAACTAAATTGTTTATTTTTATTGTTATAACGTCCCCGACTTCTGTTGAGCCTAGTATTTCACACTTAAAACCTTCTCCTATTTGCTGATTGTTTTTATCAAGAAGCGCAAATCTTAAAAATACGTCTTTATCCATCTTTTTTTGTTTTCTTACGGTAATATACATCAGCTTATAGTTATCGGAAATTTTATTTAAAATATTTTCTCCGTTATTTTCCCAAACTACTTGTTCTACGCCGTAGTATTCGTTTTCGTTGCCGATACTTAAAACGTAGTTCGCTAAATCTTCCGCATCTTTGTCGCTAATGTTTTTAGCGTAAATTTTTACGGCGTCTACCATAGAATAAGCGTAACCGTTAAACGTATAAGGGGCCGTTCTCCAAGATTCCACTAAAGAAGGAACGAACATTTTTCTGTCTTCCCAAGTATCGTCGTATTCCAGCGCAGGTGACAAATAACTATGTAAATTAGTAAAATTAGGTCCGCTATGACACTGTATACAGCCGTATTCGGAAAATAAAATTTTCCCGCGTTTAGCCGAATCCGTTAAACTCCCGTCTCTGTTACGATAAGGACTGGTAACGGGCGTTAAAGATTTTAAATACTCGTCGATGTAAGCATATTGCTCTTGTTTTAATTTTATATGATGAGTCCCTTCGGTAGACGCTACGACGTTATCTTCCGCAGAAGGCGAAGCTCCTACAACGGTAACGGGTGGCGTACGATGGGTGTAAAGCATTGTTTGCGTTTGTTTCGGGTTTCCTATGTCGTCAAACGGTTCGTCCCAATTAAGTCCGTCCGTTCTACCGTCCACGTGGCAAGTCGAACAAGATTGAAAACTTTGATAACCAAGCGTTCCGTCGTGCCACATAATGTCGCCGTATCTAACCGCGTCGAGTTCTTTTTGCTCTCCTGCGGATAAAACCGTTAAAGAATTATTGCTTGCATTAAAGACTTCTACTACCGCATCGTAAAAGCTAGCTACGTATACTTTTCCTTCTTGTCCGAAAACTGCTCTTGCTCCTCTTCCGCTTAAAGAAAATCTAGTTCTTTTATCTTGCAAAAAGGCAAACATATTAACTACTTCCGCCCTTTCTTCATCGGTTAAAGACGCAAGAGAATTAAGCATTTGATTTTCACTTATTGTCATAATTTCTTGGCTACCGCTTAAAGCAACTACTATTTTGCCGTTTTGTACGGTAATTCCCCAAGGATTAGGCGCGCCTATGGTTTCTTCATCGAGTAAAACCGTTGCGTAATGCGTTAAAGTTTGCGTATTAATTATCGCAATGGCGTTTGTATTTATCCAACCGTATTGAACTTGCGTGGTAGGATATAGATATCTTGCGACAACGCAAGTAACGTATAAAAATTTTCCGTCGGAAGATATCGCGATATCTTTAAGACTGGTAGTTCCGTTTACTAAACGTATTTTATTAGTAACTACGTCCGAACTCGTATCTATTACCGTAATTTCCGAACTAACGTTTTCTTCTAACGCACCTACCGCAGGAAGTTGATTTACAACGAATATTTTATTGCCTACAAGTTTTAAAGCCATAGGTTCTCTTGCAACGGATATCGTTGCAGTTTTTTTATTCGTATTTTTTTCGTATACGGTTACGTTATTCGAAAATCTATTAGCGCAATAAATTTTTCCGTTTGCGTAAACAATATCAACGGGCGTATGGTCGGTTTCTATTTCGTTTTCAACGGCAAAAGTATCTTTATTTAAAATTAAAATTTTCCCCGCTCTTTCTCCAACCCCGACGTAAAGTTTATCTTCGATAAAACTTACGCAATTTACGCATTCGCCTACATAAAAAGTATTTATAATTTTATTACTCGATACGTTAATCGCATATACGCTTTTACCCGTTACGTCCGCCAAATAAACAATACCGTTATTTACCGTAATATCCGTTAAAGAAATATAATCGGATGCGTATTGCCTATAAGTAGCGTTTGCTTGTAAATTATAAGACATACCGTCGTATATATTCGTCGGCGTAGAACCTCCCGAGTTAGACGAACTCGTCGAAGACTCATTAGACGAACTTGTCGAAGACTCATTAGACGAACTGCTAACGGAACTGTCGGATTTATAAGACGAATCCGAACCGGAATTTTCTTCATCGGAACTGCCGTAATCTATCGACGAAGAAGTTTCGCTAGAATCTAAAGAAGAAACTTTTTTCGACGATTTGTTATCTGAATTTATTCCGCAACCGGTTAAAACGAACATCATTAATGAAATAATTAAAATAGCAATTAAAAATACTATCAGTTTTTTTCTTTTAATACCCATTTTTACCCCTTTTATTTAATCAATAAGAATGTATTCCGCCCATATTCAACGCGCTGACGCCGAAAAACGTCATAATTAAAGCGAAAAAAGAAAATATTAGTATAGGATTTAAAAATTTATCGCATTTAGGAATTTTTCTTAAATGCAAGTACAACGAATAACCTAGTACAGTTATTAACGCCCACGTTTCCTTAGGGTCCCATTCCCAATAATTACCCCAACAATTATCAGCCCATAAAGCGCCTAAACACATTCCGCAAACCATAAAGGGAAATGCGGTAATTATCAACTTATACACGGCTTTATCGTTACTCGCAATAATTTTTTCATCCTTTTTTTTAATTCTTAAAATTATAGAAAAAATTGTCAAACAAAACGAAACGGCGCACAGCGAATAAGACAGCATGTAACTCATTACGTGCGGGACGAAAAATAACGATTGTAATGCGGGCGGGAAATGCCATATAAGCTTTTGGTCCATAAACGACACGCCCAAACAAAATATTCCCGAACATAACGAAAACCACGGTTCTAAATTAGGCTCTTTTAAAACGTATTTGACAAATTGAAAAACAATCGGGAATACCATTGCCATAAAAATCATAACCTGACTCATACTGACAAAAGGAACGTAACCGTTATATTTCCAATTTATTATAACTATTCCTAAATTTATTATCCAAGCAATAAAGGTTAGAGAAAAAGAAACGAAACGTTTTTTTAACGTATATAAAATTACCGAAGAAAAATATAAAACGCAAGCAAGAACCGTTAGGACTTTAACGAATATTTGCATCTGTTTTTACCCCCTTTTGTTTTTTTATAATAGGTTGAATCAAACAGACGTAAAACGTCGATAAAATCGTTAATACTAACCCTACGGAAGTCAAATATTCCCCTTTATTGTATTTAAATTTTAATACTGCGATATTACTTTCTTCGTTAAAACTAACAAGCATAATTTTCCAACCGCAGTAGTTTACGGGATAATTGACTTTTATGCTTTTTTCAGTTAAATTTCCGTTTTTGCTGAAAACTAATTTCCCGTTGTACTTTTTTACCTGCGGATACATAAATCTTGCAATAATTTTCGTTTTAGAATCTACCGATTTAAGCGTTACGTCTAAAAAACCGATAGATTTTTCAATTTTTCCGTCTACGTCATCGCAGTCAATTTCTCCGTATCCACCGAAATCGTAATAGCCATTGGAAGGATAAATATCGTCTTTTATGACTTCGTAAGAATATCTTCCGTTTATTTCGGTTTGCTTTAAAATATAAGCTTTGCTAGAATAATAATCCACGCTCATATCTTTTAAAACGTAAGAAAAAGGAACGCTTTGTCTTTTTTTATAAACGTAATTTCCGTGTTCGTCTGTTTTTACGCTTCCGTCGGAATTAAAATCATATTCGAATAATTCAGAGTTTATTACGCTTTTAGTAGAATACACGTTATAAATTTTACCGGAACAAAAATACGTAAACATTCCCGATAAAAATAATATTATAGATAAATGTATTAAATAAAAACCTATCGATTTAACGGAAAATTTTTTTACAAAAAACGGAACGACCATTCCGACGCAAAATACGAATAAAACGATTACCGTTAATATAAGTCCCGTTTTCGGATACTGCCATTTGAAAATTTGCATTATACCTATAATCAACACGTAAGCAACTAATAATGCGTGCGCCAATATTCCGTACTTATACGTCTTCATACTCCCCCGTTTTTACAT
>CAJMEI010000033.1 GCA_905212395.1 uncultured Christensenella sp.
CGTTTAAATTGTTACATTTTTTCAAGAAGTTTAAGGTCGATTCCTTTTTCGCTGAATATTATTTCAACTTTTACTTTATCGCCTACTGCTAAAACGTCTTATATGATAAAGATTTTTTTTGCTCAACATTTATAGGTTTTCTTTAACAAATTTTTTAAAATTTTATCCCAACAAAAAGCTAAACGCATAGGAAATTTCCTATGCGTTTAAATTGTTACATTTTTTCAAGAAGTTTAAGGTCGATTCCTTTTTCGCTGATTCTTATTATTTCAACTTTTACTTTATCGCCTACCGCTAAAACGTCTTCTACAACGTTGATACGTTCTTTGCTCATTTTAGAAATGTGAATCATACCGTCGTGTCCGGGGGTCAATTCGCAGAACGCGCCCGTTTTAGATATAATTCTTGCAACGGTCGTAATAAACATATCGCCAACTTCTAGGTCTCTCGCAATAGACGTTATTATATCTTTTGCTCTTTGAGCCGAAGAAGTATCTTCTCCGTAAGAAGCAATAAATACTTTTCCGTCGTCGTTGATGTCAATCTTAACGCCGGTTTCTTCTATAATCTTATTGATAGTCTTTCCGCCACTACCGATAACGTCTTTAATTTTATCGGGATTGATAGCAAACGTAATAATTTTAGGAGCGTATTTAGACAAGTGGTCTGCGGGAGCAGGAATACAATCTAACATTTTACCTAAAATGAAGTGCCTGCCTTCGTTAGCTTGCTTTATTGCTTGTCTTAAAATGGTTTCGTCTATTCCCTTGATTTTAATATCCATTTGAATAGCCGTAATACCTTCCGTAGTACCTGCTACTTTAAAATCCATATCGCCAAGGAAGTCTTCTAAGCCTTGAATATCGCTCAATACGCTAACTTTTCCGCTTTCAACGTCTTTGATTAAGCCCATAGCAATTCCCGCAACGGGTCTTTTAATCGGAACGCCTGCGTCCATTAAAGCCATAGTAGAACCGCAAACGCTTGCTTGCGACGTAGAACCGTTAGAACTTAAAACTTCGCTTACAAGTCTTATAGCGTAAGGGAATTCGTCTTCGCTGGGGATAACGGGTTCGAGCGACCTTTCAGCCAAAGCTCCGTGTCCGATTTCTCTTCTTCCGGGGCTCTTTAAAGCTCTTGCTTCTCCCGAAGCGTATCCCGGCATATTGTAATGGTGAATATATCTTTTGCTTTGTTCGTCGTCTAGTCCTTCTAGCTTTTGAACTTCGCTGATAGTTCCTAACGTACAAGTTGTAAGAACTTGCGTTTGTCCCCTTGTGAATACTCCCGAACCGTGAACTCTGGGAAGTACGCCGTGCTCACACCAAATAGGTCTTATTTCGGTAAGTTTTCTTCCATCGGGTCTTACGCCGAAATTAGTGATTTTAGCTCTTACTTTTTCTTTGGTTATATAGTAAAGACTATCTTTAATTTCTCTCGCCATATCGGGATAAATATCCGCAAAATGTTCTAAACAGTCTTTTTCTACTTCGTCTTGACGAGCTTGTCTTTCTTCTCTATCGAAAGTATCTAACGCCCAGTCGAGTTTTTCGTTTGCGTATTTTCTTACTTCCGCGTCTAAATCTTCGGGAACGTGGTAAAGGTCTATTTCGACTTTCTTTTTACCTACTTCGCTTGCGATTTTTTCAATAAACGCACATTGTTTTTTGATTTCTTCGTGTCCGAATAAAATAGCTTGTACCATTTCTTCGTCGTCGATTTCTTTCGCGCCTGCTTCTACCATCATAATTGCGTCTTTCGTTCCCGAAAGGTTTAAGGTTAAGCGAGTTTTTTCTCTTTGCGCTACGCTTGGATTGATTACGTATTGTCCGTCTACCAATCCTACAACTACGCTTCCCGTAGGTCCTGCCCACGGAATATCGGATATGGATAACGCAACGGAACTTCCGAGCATTGCCAAAGGTTCGGGTTGAACGTCGGGTTCTACCGATAAAGCGGTAGCGATAACCGTAACGTCGTTAAATAATCCCTTTGGGAACAAAGGTCTTATAGGTCTGTCGATTAAACGGGAAGTAAGAATAGCTTTGTCGCTTGCTCTGCCTTCTCTCTTTTTAAATCCGCCGGGAATTTTACCTACGGCGTACATCTTTTCTTCGTAATCTACGCTTAACGGGAAAAAGTCCATTCCTTCTCTCGCAACGGGCGCCATGGTAGCGTTTACCATTACTACGGTTTCTCCGCAACGAATTACGCAACTGCCGTTAGCTTGTTGAGCGTATTTTCCGACTTCTACCGTAACTTGTCTTCCACCTATTTCGGTAGAATAAATCTTGTGATTTTCTGTCATTTTCTCTCCTTGTTATACTCTATTTATTGAACGCCCTTTCGGGCTGAACTAACTTTTTAAAAGCAAACAAAAAAGGGGTAAAATAGTTTACCCCTATCTTTAATTATTTTCTTAAACCTAATTTTTCGATTAAAGCTCTGTAAGCTTCGATATCTTTGGATTTTAAATAGTCTAATAAACCTTTACGTTTACCAACCATTTTTAAAAGACCGCGTCTAGAATGATTGTCGCTGTGATTAGCCTTTAAGTGTTCGTTAAGGTGATTAATTCTTTCGGTAAGTAAAGCTACTTGAACTTCTACCGAACCCGTGTCACCTTCGTGTCTAGCATATTCGGAAATAATGCTTGCTTTCTTTTCCATATCCATTTTTTTATCCTCCTTCTTATGGATAGTAATTTGCTTATAACAAAGCAAAACGTCAGAGTTTCGTTAAACCTTGTCGTAAGTACTATTTAATTTTAACACATTAAGTTTTAAAATGCAATTTTTTTAGTGAAAAATTTTAATTTTTCTTCTGAAATTATTTTTATGTTTTTCATATACGTAAAAACGTCTTTCGGCGGATAGTATCTCTCTATTATTTTGCCGTCGGAATTAATTATTTTGCTATTCGCCCCCGCGCCGAAAGCTAAATTATCCGTTACTTCTTCCATTACTCCCACGTTATACAAACATTCCTTGCCTTTTAATGAATATCCTACGTTTTCGTAATTTCCCGCCATATATTTTTGCCTGTACAAATAGTACGGGGAATATAAATTTTCAGTTAAAACTTTTTGAGAATAAGAAAGCATTTCGCCTATTTCGCCGTCCGATAAATAATCGCACTCCTTTTTTAAAGAACTTCCTGCCTTTATGCAAAGCGTATGCACCGTTACGTTGTCGGGTTTAAGTTCCACGGTTTTATCTACGGAATTTTTAAAATCTTTTAAATTCTCCCCTTTTAATCCGGCAATTAAATCCATATTTATGTAAAAAGGATAATTTCTTGCTAGTTTAAAACAAGAATAAATTTGCTCTACCGTATGTTTTCTACCTATTAAATCAAGCGTTTTTTGATTTAACGTTTGCGGATTTATACATATCCTATTTACTGCGTATTTAGCGTAAATATCTAATTTTTCCTTAGTGATGCAATCGGGACGACCGGCTTCTACGGTAAACTCTACGTTTGACGGAACGTCTAGCGTTTTTAAAAGTTTTTCGGTTTGCTCTTCGTTTAAAACAGCGGGCGTTCCACCGCCTATATACACCGTTCCTATTCTATTTTTATATAAGTCTTTGGCTTGGTTTATTTCATAGCAAAGCGCCTCTATATATTCGTTAACGGGCGATTTTTCGTTTATCGCGCCCGACACGAACGAACAATAATAACACTTTGAAGGACAAAACGGAATTCCTACGTATATATCTAATTTATCCGTTTGAACGTTAAGAGAACTTTGCGTTTGAATAATAGATTTAACTAGATTAATTTTTATATCGTCTACTTCCATTTCACGCGAAAAATACTCTTCAAAATTATCAAAGCTTTTTGCAAACTTTACGGGACGAATTCCCGTTAAAGCTCCCCAAGGAAGCTTTACGTTAAAGTGTTTTTCCAAAGCTTTATACAAACATAACTTAGTATATCTTTTTAAGTATCTTTTTCTCTCTATCTCTCCACAAAAATTTGCGTTTCTTTTTACTTCGGTTTTTTCGCCGTTAAGTAAAACGTAACAATAAAAATCGTTTGCCTTTTCTTCTCCGTATACGAAAATATCTTGCGTTAAACGGGGCGAAAACATTTTATACAATTCTTCGTATTCGGGTATAAAAGAAGTTAAATTACTTTCAATCATGGTCTATCTCTAAACAGGGATTGTGAGTTTTTTCGTAGTCTAGCGTAGTAGAATATCCGTGCCCCGCGTACACCTTATAATTTTTTTCTAGCTTAAATAGTTTTCTTTTTAAAGAACCCATCATCGCGCAAAAACTTCCCGTAGGTAAGTCTGGACGACCATAACCTTCGTAAAAAAGCGTATCGCCCGAAAATATTACGTCATCTACTATATAACAAACCGAACCGTTCGTATGCCCTGGCGTATGTAAAACTTTAAAGTTAAGCCCGCCGACGGTTAAGTCCCCTTCTTCTATTAAAACGTCCGCGTGAAATTTTTTAAACGGAACACCGAAATATTCCGAACAATTTCCGTCCCCGTACAATTTGTCAGCATCTAGCGAATGAACGTAAACTTTTACGCCCAAAGCTTGAATATCCGCTCCACCGCCCGCGTGGTCGAAGTGTCCGTGCGTAAGTAGCATTGCAACGGGCGCATACCCGTCCGACACAATTTTATCGTAAACTTCTTTGGCGTCCGAACCTAAATCTATTATCACCGCTTGTTTAGTTTCTTCGTTATAAACTATATAACAATTTTCGCCAAACTCGGTACAAGTGTGTCTTTTAATTATCATTTTTTCTCCAAAAGTCGCCGTATAAGTCGATAAACAGCTAAAAACTTAAAATAAAGAGTCTTTAGTTAAGAGTTCTAAATACGTCTACTACGTTTTTATCGGCTTGTATTTTTTCTATTAAAGTATCAAGGTCTTCGCTTTTATTTAGCCTTACGGTAAACTCAATTACGCCAAGTTTAATTTTTTGGTCAACCCTACCGTTAATAGAAGTTATAGTAAGTCCCATCTTCATACAAATACCCGAAATAATGTTTATCATGGTAGCGTTTTCGTCGAACGTTACTTTTATAGAAGCGGTAAATCCTGCCGAACCCTTACCCGTCCATTCAACGTTTACAAACCTTGCCTTATCCTCGTTTTTCATATTTGGACAGTTTGCCCTGTGAACGGTAACGCCCCTACCTTTTGAAACGAATCCTATAATTTTATCGCCGGGAACGGGATTACAGCAACCCGCAAACCTAACCAACATTCCGCTTAGTCCGTTTACCGTAACTTCTTCGCTGACCGAGCGTTTATTTATATTTAATTTGGAACTATTGCCTTCGGGTTTGATTTGGTTTACTTTTTTGTATAAGTCAACTAATTTACTTATTATTTGTCCCGCGGGGATAGCGCCTACGCCTATGGCGGCGTACATTTCGTCTTCCGTAGCGAACCCGAAACGAAGATTTATGGTTTCGAAACTTACTGAATTTAATAATTGAGAAACGGTGTAACCTTTTGCTTTTACGTCGTTTTCGAATATGGATTTACCCGTTTTAACTTTTTCTTCTACCATATTACGCTTGAAAAAGCTCCTGATTTTGGCTTTTGCGCCTGACGATTGAGCTATTTTAAGCCAGTCCCAACTAGGACCTTTAGAAGATTTATTCGTAATTATTTCTACCATGTCGCCAACTTGCAACGTGGTATTTAACGGAACTATTTTTCCGTTTACTTTCGCGCCGACGCATTTATGCCCTACTTCCGTATGGATATGGTAAGCGAAATCTACGGGCGTGGATTTTTTAGGTAGCGATACGACTTCTCCCTTTGGGGTAAAAACTAAAACTTCGCTGGAATATATATCACCCTTTATGGATTCTATAAATTCTTTACTGTCTTTAATTCCGCCTTGCCATTCCATAACTTCCCTTATCCAAGAAAGTCTATTTTCAAAAGCGGAAGCGTCTTCTTTGTTTTCTTTATATTTCCAATGCGCGGCGATACCGTATTCAGCTATTTTGTGCATTTCTTCCGTTCTTATTTGAATTTCGAAAATCTGACCGAAACTCGTAACGACGGTAGTGTGTAAGCCTTGATACATATTAGGCTTAGGCGTTGCGATATAATCTTTAATTCTACCGGGGATAGGCTTCCATTTTTTATGAATTTTACCTAGTAACTCATAACAGTTGTCAACCGTTTTTACTATTGCCCTTACGGCGGTTAAATCGTATATTTGGTCTAAAGTCTTCCCTTGATTTTTCATTTTTTTGTAAATACTGTAAAAATGTTTGGGACGACCGTATACTTCGCCTTCTATTCCCGATTCTTGCATTATTTCTTGTAGCGCGCTTACGACTTTTGCAACGAATTCCCTTCTTTCGTCTACTTTTGAGTGAATATTTACGCTTAAATATTCGTAAGCGTCGGGGTCAAGATATTTTAAACACAAATCTTCTAATTCGCACTTAATTTGCGAAATACCCAGTCTACCTGCTAATGGCGCGTAAATTTCTATTGTTTCGTGCGCCATACGCTTTTGTCTTTCCGGCGAAAGGAAATTTAAAGAACGCATATTGTGCAATCTGTCGGCAAGCTTTATGATTATAACCCTTATGTCTTTCGCCATAGACACGAAAATCTTTTTAAAATTTTCCGCCTGTTCTTCTTCGTAAGACTTAAATTCTATTTTTTCTAACTTCGTAACGCCGTCTACAAGACTTAACACTTCTTGTCCGAATTCTTTTTCAATATCGCTTGCCGAAACCGACGTATCTTCCAAAACGTCGTGCAAAAAAGCGGCGGTTACGCTTGCGCAATCTAACCCTAAATCTATTAAAATTTCCGCAACGGCGCAAGGGTGCGTAAAATATTCTTCTCCCGACGCCCTTTTTTGGTTTCTGTGCGCTTCTTTTGCGAAATAATACGCCTTTTTTAAAGTCGCAATCTCGTCTTGCGAATAATTTTTTTCAATTTTTTGTAATACGTCGTCTACTACGTCCATAATACTAATTCTCCGTTTCGCAAATTTTAAGTATTTTAGATTTGCTTAAATCTGCTTTTACTCCGTTATCTATATAAATATAACCGTCTTTTTCTTTTACGATACCTAATTCTATTAAAACTTCCACGCAAAAAATTGCTTGAAAGGCGTTAACGTCGCCGTTTTTTAAAGCAAAATCTACGCTTGATAAGTAGCCCGCGTTTTTTAAAGCTTTAAATACGGGAATAAAACTTTCCCTTTCGCAACTTAATTTTTGCGTATACGCTTTTATACTTTCGCATACAACGCTATTATCGCAAGCGTATCGATTTCCATCGTCTAAATACAAAACGTTTTTATATTTCCCTGCATTTTCTAATCCGAAAATTACTTTATTTAACAAAGATTCGTCTAGACTACGACAAAACTCCTTAGATAAATCTTTTAATTCGGGGTAAAATTCTAAGTTTTCAGGATTATTTACCGCAAAAATCGTTCCGTAAGGAATTTCTAAGCTCTTTTTAACAAGTTCCTTCATTTCCTGCTTAGAAACCTTTTTAGCCTTGTCGAAACCACTTTTTAAATTTCTTATATAGCTTCTAAACAAAAATAAATTTTGTTTATCTCCGTTTAAACACCTTTCAAAACCTTTTACAAAACCTTTTAACTGTTCCTTTCCGTTAAAAGTAGAAACGTTTATTTCAAATATAATTTTTTTGGAAAGTCCGTCCGATAAATCTTGCTTATATTTTAAACCGTTAAAATATACCATATCGCAACAATCTCCGCTAAAAGCTATATGATTCCCACTTAAATTCCTTACTAAAACGTTATTTATTTCACATAAAAACAAAGGTTTTTTATTGCCTACGCCAAACGGCTCTAATTTAGTTAAATCTTTAACGTCGGTTAAACTTAAAACTTCCGAAACGAGCTTATCTACAACCGTTTTTTTAACGAAACAACTTTTATCTTGTTTGGATATTTCTCTTTCAAACGCCGTTTTAAAGTTCTCAAAATTTTCTTGTTTTACGCTTACGCCCGCCGCTTGATTGTGTCCGCCGAACCCGCAAGTAAACTCGGAAACATTGTTTAACACTTCGTAAACGTTAATTCCTTCTATCGAACGCGCCGAACCTTTTAGCACTCCGTCTTGCAAAGAAAATAGTATTACTGGTCGACGATACTCTTCCGCTAAACGCGCCGATACTATTCCCGTAAGTCCGCCTGACCAACCTTCCCCTTGTAAAACGATAGAACTTCTTTCTAGTCCTTGCTCTTTTAATTGATTTTTAGCTTGTTCGTATAATATTTCACAGTCCGATTGCCTTAATTGATTGTAAGAATTTACCGTTTCCGCTAGCGATAATGCCGTTATATAATCGGTGGTTTTAAGTAATTTTAACGCGTCGTTTGCTTTTCCCATTCGTCCCGAAGCGTTAATTCTCGGCGCAATGGTATAAGCTATGGTAGTAGACGTTACGTCTTTTATTTTACTTAAATCACATAAAGCTTTAAAACACGGTCTTGGATTTTTAAAGAGTTTTAATCCTTCTTTTACCAAATCTCTGTTTTCGCCGATTAACGTCATCGAATCGGCAATGGTAGCAACGGCAACGAAATCTAATAGCTCGTCCGCCTTATCCCCTATTAAAGCTTTAGCAAGTTTATACGAAACCCCGCTTCCGCAAAGATTATCGTACGGATAATTGCTTTTAATTTTACAATTTACCGTTATGCAATCGGGTAAAACTTCGGGCAATTCGTGGTGGTCTGTTACTATTACGTCTATATTGTTATTTTTTAAATATTCTATTTCGTTTTTGCAACTAATACCGCAGTCCACCGTTATAATTAAATCGGGTTTTAACGGTATAATTTCTTTTATGCTAGATTCCGTAATTCCGTAACCGTTTTTTCTTTCGGGAACGTAAGTTAAAACTTCTATCCCTAATTCTTTAAACGTATAATAGAGTATAGAAGTGGAGCAAACGCCGTCGCAATCGTAATCGCCATAAATTAAAATTTTTTCGTGTTCAGATACGGCTTTTTTTATTCTTTGCTCGGCTTTATCTAAATCTTTTAATAAATAAGGACTTAAAAAATTTTGTTTACCGCAATTTAAAAATTTTTTACATTTTTCTA
>CAJMEI010000034.1 GCA_905212395.1 uncultured Christensenella sp.
CATAATTTAGTATTTTATGATATAATATATTAAAGAACGTTATATTAGTATTTTTTGCTTTAAGTCGTCAAAAAATACGTTGATATTTTTAAAAACCATTAAAAGCGTATTATTGTCGATAAAACGGAGTATAAAAGGAAAGGAGAAGGTTTTTGGATAGAATAATTTCGATAAATACAGGTAAAACCGTTTATAAAGACGGGGAAAACTGCGTAAAACTTTACTATTCTAAAAATCAAGCCGAAGTTTACGAAGAAGCGTATAAACAAGTTTTAGTTTGCTCGTTAGGAGTAAGAACGCCTAAAATAAAAGGCGTGAAAAAAATAGGGGAAAATCAAGCGATAATCGCCGAATTCGTAAAAGGCGAAACCCTTGAAAAATCGTTTTTTGAAACCGACGACAAAAGCCGAGTTTTACAACAACTTATTGATTTTCAAAAAAGCTACCATAAAATTCATACGGACAAGTTGCCTACAGGGCGCAAAATTTTTAAAAGCGAAATTTTAAAATGTTCCGACGAAAAGCTTAGGGAAAAAGCTTTGAAATTATTAAATGAAACGCATACCAAAAACGAGTTATGCCACGCCGGTTTCGATTTTTCCGAATTGCTTGCTTATAACGGAAAATTATATTCGTTCGGTTGGGGAAATAGTTATTGCGGGGACAAGTTCTCGGACGTAGCCATAACGTTTTTCAGGCTTTTTGAAAAATATGGTAGAAGTTTAGCGGAAAGTTATTTAAACGGTTACGCTTGCGTCGAAGAAGATAAAAACGCGGTAAAAAAATGGATATTTATTTACTACGTTTCTAACTATAAAAAATATTCGTCAGAAAACGGAGATTTGAGTAAATATTTAAAAGAGATTATTATAGGAGAAGAAACTAATGATTAACGTTACAATTTGCATAGGAAGTTCTTGCCATATAAAGGGTTCTAGAATAGTCGTAGAGAAGTTACAACAGTTGGTTGTAAAAAACGAATTGACGGGCAAAGTAAAATTAGACGGAACTTTTTGTATGGGAAAATGTCAACAAGGGGTTTGCGTAACTGTTGATAACGAATTCTTTTCGGTAACGCCGGAAGATACGGAAAACTTTTTCAATAAAGAAATTTTAGCAAGAGCGTAAGTATGATTATACAAATTTGCGTGGGAAGTTCTTGTTACATTAAAGGTTCAGCCGAAATAGTTAAACTTTTAGAAGAAAAAGTTTCTAACGGGTACAGCGACAAAATTACGCTTGCTGGAAGTTTTTGTTTAGGAAAATGTAACAGAATAGGCGTAACGGTAAAAGTGGACGACGAAATTTATACGGGAATAACGCCCGCTAATTTCGAAAGTTTTTGGACAGATAAAATAGAGAAAAACATTAAGTAATAAATTTTAAAGGAGTTTTATTATGACGACGTGTCTTACGTTAAAAAAATCGAATTGTAAAAACTGTTACAAGTGCATAAGACATTGTCCCGTAAAATCCATAAGATTTTCGGCAAATCAAGCCCATATAGTAGCGGAAGATTGCATTTTGTGCGGACATTGTTTCGTAGTTTGTCCGCAAAACGCAAAAGAAATAACAAGCGAAACCGAAAAAGTTAAAGTTTTAATTCAGTCGGGCGCGCCCGTTTACGTTTCTCTTGCTCCGTCGTTCGTCGCTAATTACGACGGCGTGGGGATAGACGCAGTGAAAAAAGCTTTATTAAAACTTGGTTTTTCCGGCGTTGAAGAAACGGCGATAGGTGCGACTATCGTTAAAACCGAATACGAAAATATGATGAAAAGGAAGGATAAAGACGTAATAATTTCTTCTTGTTGTCATACTGTAAATTTACTTATACAAAAATATTTTCCGTCGTTGCTTAATTATTTAGCGGACGTTTTATCGCCGATGCAAGCGCACGCAATAAACATAAAACAAAGAATAAAAAACGCAAAAGTCGTATTTATAGGGCCGTGCGTAGCCAAAAAAGACGAAGCTCAAACTAGCGGTGGAATAGTAGACGCGGTTTTAACGTACGAAGATTTAGCTAAATGGTTCGAAGAAGAAAACGTAATATTAGAAAAAGAAATCGACGTAACCGAAAAAAGCCTTGCTAGGTTATTCCCCACGAAGGGAGGAATTTTAAAAACAATGGATTCTAATCCCGATTATAAATACTTGGCTATAGACGGAATAGAAAATTGCATTGCGGTTTTAAAAGATTTGGAAAGCGGTAAAATTCACAACTGTTTTATAGAAATGTCATCTTGCGTTGGTAGTTGCGCGGGCGGTCCCGTTATGGAAAAATATCATAGAGCGCCTTTGCAAGATTATTTTGCAGTGGCAAATTACGCGGGCAAAAAGGATTTTGACGTTGTTCAGCCCGACAGTAGCGAACTAAGAAAATATTTTCCGCCTATAGTAAGAAACAACGTTCCGCCGATGGACTATGAAATTACCGATATTTTACATAAAATGGGTAAATTTAAGCTGGAAGACGAGCTTAATTGCGGGTCTTGCGGATATGATTCTTGCAGGGAAAAGGCAATAGCCATATATCAAGGCAAAGCCGAAATTTCTATGTGCTTGCCTTATTTAAAAGAAAAAGCCGAAAGCTTTTCCGATTGTATAGTAAACAATACTCCTAACGGACTTATCGTTGTAAACGAAAACTTAGAAGTTCAACAAATAAACGGAGTTGCTAGAAAAATAACTAACGTTCAACGCTCTTCGGACGTTTTAGGAGAAAGCGTCAGCCGTATTCTAGATACGGCTATCTTCGAAAAGGTTTTAAAAAGTAAGCGTAGCGTAAGAAACCAAAAAACTTATCTTGCCGACTACAATAAATACGTCGAACAAACCGTGGTTTACGATTTAGCGTATCATTTGCTGGTTTGCATTATGAGAGATATAACCGAAGAAGAAAGCGAAAAAGAGAAAAAGGAAAGTATTTCTCGTCAAACGGTAGAAGTTGCTGACAAGGTTGTAGATAAACAAATGCGTATCGTTCAGGAAATTGCTTCCTTGCTTGGCGAAACGGTTGCGGAAACTAAAATCGCTTTGACCAAATTAAAGGAGTCCATTACCGATGAATGATTTGTGCGTCGATATAGGCTTTAAAAGCGTAAACCACTACGGAGAACAGCTTTGCGGAGACCATTTAGACGTTGTAGAACAAGGCGAAAATTCAAGGGTAATAGTTTTGGCGGACGGTTTAGGTAGCGGAGTTAAAGCAAGTATTTTATCAACGCTTACGTCTAAAATTATTTCTACTATGATGTCGGAAGGCTTGTCTTTGGAAGAATGCGTGCAAACCATCGTAAAAACCTTGCCCGTATGTTCGGTAAGGGGAGTTGCTTATTCCACCTTTACGATAGTTAGAATCGTAGATAACGTTTCCGCAGAAATTATAGAATTCGACAACCCGAAAACGATTATTTTAAGGGACGGTAAAAATTTCGAATACAACCGCACCGAAATGGTAATAGAAGGCAAAAAAGTATATAATTCCACTATTTCGCTTAAAGACGGCGACGTTTTTATAGTTATGAGCGACGGCTGTCCGCACGCAGGAATAGGAAATTTATACAATTTCGGTTGGAAAAGAGAAGAAATAGCCGATTATATGATTCCCGTTGTTTACGCGGGCGGATATTCGGCAAAATCCCTTGCGACGATTTTGATTGACGAAGTAAATAGACTTTACGATTTGAAGCCCGGCGACGACGCTACGGCTTGCGTAATTAAAGTAAGAAAACGGCAAACGGTAAACATACTTTTCGGTCCGCCAAGCGATAGGGACGATACCCAAAGAATGATGTCGTTGTTCTTTTCAAAAGAAGGGAAACATATCGTTTGCGGTGGTACGACTTCTTCAATTGTAGCTAAATTTTTAAATAAGCCGTTAAAAACGAGTTTAAGTTTCGATAAAAGCGGGATTCCGCCTATCGCCGAAATAGAAGGCGTAGATTTAGTTACGGAAGGCGTTATTACTATGAATAAAGTTGTTGAATACGCAAAAGACGCGGTGGGCGACAATGCTCTTTACGAACAATGGGGGTTCGGACACGACGGAGCTTCTTTAATTTGTAGATTACTGTTTGAAGAAGCAACCGATATAAATTTTTACGTTGGCAGAGCGGTAAATCCCGCTCATCAAAATCCTGATTTGCCTATAAATTTCAATATTAAAATGACTTTGGTTGAAGAATTAAGCAAATGCCTTAAACAAATAGGTAAAAGAATAAGAGTAAATTATTTTTAAAGGATAATTATGAGAAAGTTCGATACAAAAGTTCAATATTTAAAATACAAAGTTTTAAGGGAAGTTGCCCGTCAGGAATGGGAAGGAAAACTTGCGGAAAACGCTATTGATATTCCTAAAATTATAGTTCCGGGCAAAGTTCCGACCATGCGTTGTTGCGTCTATAAAGAAAGGGCAATTTTAGCCGAAAGGGTAAAAATAGCTATGGGCGGAGATAAAAATAACGACAACGTTATAGAAGTAATAGATATCGCTTGCGACGAATGTCCCGTAGGCGGATATACCGTTTCTAGCGCGTGCAGGGGCTGTCTTGCTCACCGTTGCGAAGACGTTTGTAAGTTCGGGGCTATTACTTTCGATAGTTCGCACGTTGCTCATATAGATAAGACTAAATGTAAGGAATGCGGGGCTTGCGCAAAAGTTTGCCCGTATAGCGCTATTATGAATTTCAAACGCCCGTGCGAAACTTCTTGTAAAGTTAAAGCTATTACTATGGGCGACGAAAAACAAGCTATGATAAATAACGATAAGTGCATTGCTTGCGGAGCTTGCGTTTACGCTTGTCCTTTCGGGGCTATTACGGATAAATCGTTTATTTTGGACGTAATAAAATTTATAAAGGCAAGTCAAAATAACCAAAAATATAAAGTTTTTGCAGTAGTTGCTCCTTCTATTTCAAGTCAGTTTACTTACGCAAAACTCGGTCAAGTCGTTTCGGGTATGAAACAGTTAGGTTTTCATACCGTAGTTGAAGCCGCGTTAGGAGCGGATATGGTCGCTTATGCGGAAGCAAGAGAACTTGCCGAAAAAGGATTTTTAACAAGTTCTTGTTGTCCTGCGTTCGTAGATTATATCGAAAAAAATAACCCCGACCTTAAAAAATATATTTCGCACAATTTGTCGCCTATGGCGACGATTGCAAAATTTATAAAGGAACGTGAAAAAGATTGCAAAATCGTATTTATCGGACCTTGTACCGCGAAAAAGAAAGAAGTTCAAAAAGAAAGCGTAAAACCGTACGTTGACGTTGCCATTACTTTTGAAGAATTACAAGCTTTATTCGACAGTAAAGATATTGATATAACCACGCTTTCTGAAGAAAGTTTGGAAAACGCTTCTTACTTTGGAAGAATCTTTGCAAGGAGCGGTGGTCTTGCGGACGCCGTTAGACAATCTTTAAAAGAGCAAAATATTGATTTCGACTTTAAACCCGTTTCTTGCGACGGAATAGAAGCTTGCAAAATCGCCTTACTTAAAAAGGGTAAAAATTTACTAGACGCTAACTTTATAGAAGGTATGGCTTGTTTAGGCGGTTGCATAGGCGGGGCAGGCTGTTTAAATCACGGAGAAAAGAATAAAGCGGAAGTTGACAGGTATGGAATGAGCGCAATGGAAAAAACTATAACGGACGCCATTTCTATGGTCAATAACGTCAATAAAGAAAAATAATAGTTCATTAAATTTAAAAAGCTTTTGCGTATAATAAGCAAAAGCTTTTAATTTTGGGTGAATTACACTTTTAAGTGCAACATTTAGGGATAAAAAATAAGATTATGTAAATCTATAGTTTAACAATTTTAGTTGATTTCAAAAAACTTTTGAAAACCGTTTTTTATAACTAAAATACGCTTTTTTCGACTTATAGCACAACTTAAAGATAAATTTTGCTTTAAATAAAACTAAAAAAAGTTGTTATTAAAGTTAAAAAAACTATAATTTTCGGGCGTAGCAAAATTTTGCTACGCCCCGCAGTTTTTTAATAACTTAATTGTTGCTTAATTACTTTTTAATGTTTTTTCAATTATGGTTTTATATCCGCCTTCTCCGTAATGAATACATTTTGATACTCTTGAAAGCGTTGCGCTGGATATGTCCGTCTGCTCTATAATTTCGTTATACGTTTTGCCTTCTAATAGCATTTTTGCAGATTTTATTCGTTGACTCATAGACTCAAGCTCTTTCATCGTGCATAAATCTGAGAAAAACTTTTCGCACTCTTCCAAAGTTTCAAGTTTTAATATTTCTTTATAGAGTTCTTCTATCATAGGTTGATAATTTTTAACCGTCATTTTTACTCCTTAATATTCTTCTTGCGAAGATTTGTTTAAAAAAGCTTTTGTTTTTTCGCTTTTGGGGTTGTTAAATAATTGTTCGGGCGAGCCTTCTTCTTCTATAATTCCGTCCGACATAAATACTATTTTATCCGATACGTTTTTGGCAAAATTCATTTCGTGCGTTACTATAATCATAGTTCTGCCTTCGTCCCTAAGTTGTTTTATTACTTTTAAAACTTCTCCCGTTAGTTCGGGGTCTAGGGCGGAAGTGGGTTCGTCGAAACATAAAATATCGGGGGATAGGGCAAGCGCTCTTGCAATTGCCACCCTTTGTTGTTGTCCGCCCGAAAGCTCGCAAGGGTAGTTTTTTGTTTTTTCCTTTAAACCTACTCTTTCTATAATTTGCAAGGCTTTTTCTGCGTTTTCGGCTTTTTTAAGTTTTAAATCGTTTTTCACGTCGTAAGAAGTAAAATTTTTCCAAAACGCTTTTAAAAATATGCCTATTTTTTTAAAAAAAGAACTTTGTTTCATCTCGCTTTTAGCGATTATCATATTTTCTTTCTTTTTAGCTTTATAGTAAGCCGAATTTTCTTTGATTTCGCGTTTGCTTTTAACGTTCATCGCAAGCGTTACGTTGTTTAAAACGTTGTATTGCGGAAACAAATTAAAGTTTTGAAATACCATTCCCAATGTTTTGGAATTATTGGCTTTTTCTTCAACGGGGAAAATTCTTACTCCGTCAAGATAAATTTCGCCTTCGTCGGCAGTTTCTAAAAAGTTTAAACACCTAAGTAACGTTGTTTTTCCGTTTCCCGAAGAACCAATTACGGAAACCACTTGACCTTTTTCCATAGTAAAGTTTATCCCTTTTAAAACTTTGGTTTCTCCAAAACTTTTGCATAAATTTTTAGTTTCTAAAAAAGCCATAATCACACCTTATAGTAAGAAAGTTTTTTCTCAACGTAATTAAATAGTAACGTTAAAAGTCCGTTTAAAATCAAGTAGAAAAGTCCTGAATAAAATATCGCCCAAATATATTCTCTCAATAATTTTTTGGCTACGAAAATTACTTCTACAACTCCTATTACGTTCGCAAGCGACGTGTCTTTGGTTAGGGTAATTATTTCGTTACTCATAGGCGGAACTATACGCTTTACGACTTGCATTAAAATAACTTTAAAAAACGCTTGAGTTTTTGTTAGTCCTAAAACTTGACAAGCTTCGTACTGACCCTTACTAATAGATTGAATACCGCCCCTGAATATTTCGGAAAAATATGCCGAATAGTTTATGGAAAACGCTACTAACGCCGCCAAAAATCTTGTGGAAATGGTTTTGTCAAACCAAGCCCAACCCGTATTCATAGTAGGCCATACAAAGTCGAAAAGTAGCCCGGGAACGTAGTATATAATAAAAATCTGCAACATTAAAGGCGTTCCCCTTAATATCCAAACTATTATTTTAAAAAAGATACGCAAAGGGGCAAATTTCGAAGTCGTGCAAAACGATATGAGTAACCCTAATGGCAACGCTGTTATAATTGTTAGAAAAAATAACAATAAAGTCGTGTTAGATGCTTGCAACAACTGTTTAGTTACGTCTAATAATGCTTTCATATATTCCTTATCTCAATCGCAGTTAATCGAGTTAAATTTAAAACGATAAATTTAACCCGATTAATTTGAAAATTAAATTGAATTTTTGTATTTTAAACTAAATTTTAAAGATTTCCCAAAGCTTGGTCGTTTAACGCAACCGAAACGTATTGTTCCGCAAGTCTTGTCAAAGTTCCGTCTTTATATTTTTCTTTAAAGAATTCGTTTAATTTATCAACTAAATTACTTTTTTTCCTTGCTCCTACTCCGAAAACTTCTTTTTCAAAGGAAACCGTGTTTGTATCAACTATCATTAAGTCCGTGTAGTCTCCTTTTCCTATAATGCTGTATGCCATAGTATAATCGACAATTGCAACTTCGCTCGTTCCTGCTTTAACTTCTAATAAAGATTGTACTTGATTTGTAACTCTATTTATTGTCGAAGCTTGTAAAGTGCTGGTTGCAACGGTATCTCCCGCGCTTCCTTCTTCTACCGCTATTTTAGCAGATTTTACGGTGTTTACGCTGTTAATACTTGCCGAATTACTTTTCTTTATTACCGCTACTTGCATATTCGTTGCGTACGAAACCGAAAAGTCCATTTCGGTTTTAAGTTCATCGCTTAAAGTCATTCCGTTCCAAACAAGGTCTATAGCTTTGCTGGATAATTCGGTGGTTTTTTGACCCCATTCAATTTCTACGAATTTTACGTTAACGCCGATTTTTTCAGCGAATAATTTTGCTAAGTCAGCGTCAAATCCAACCCATTGTCCGTTTTCTTTGTAGTCCATAGGTTCGTAATCGGTAATTCCTACAATTAGCGTTCCCTTTTTTTGTACGTATTCTAAATCGGATTCGCCTTTCTTTCCGCAAGCTGTGGTTGAAAAACAACATATTAAAGCTAACGTTAAACATATCATAGATACTAATTTTTTCATTTTTTCTCTCTCCTTTGCTTTATCACTTTATCGTGATAAATTATTTATGAGCCTATTATACTTTATTACGATAAAGTTGTAAAGCGTTTTTAACAACTTTTTTAAAATTTTTTTATTTTT
>CAJMEI010000035.1 GCA_905212395.1 uncultured Christensenella sp.
ATTTTATTAATACAAAAACATACGGCGTGGCAAAATTTGCCACGCCGTAACCTTTTAGTTTATTAAAGCGATTATATTTAAGTATATAGGAAATTTTAAAAAAAGATTTGCCTATGAAAAATTTTATGTATCAGTTATAATTGCTAAAAAATTTAATAACGTTTTATGCTTTTTCTTTCGTTTTAAAAAATTACGAAAATAGTCTGAAAACGTTTGTTTTTCAGACTAAATAATTTTGAGTATATTTTTAACCCCACGGCATAGAAGAGCTATCGTCTTCACCCGGTGTAATATACGGACTATCTGCCGACGCTGTATTAACCAATAAATCAACGTCGTCAAAATATTCAATTTCAATTACAGGTTGTAAATACTTTTTTTTATCCTCTCCCATAATATCCCTCATCATAATAACCTATACTACTTAACAAAATTACCACAAGTAAAAATATTTGTCAATAGATTTGTGAATATTTTTTAAATATTTTCTATTTTAATGTGTAACTCTTTTAATTGTTTTTCTTCTACAACATCGGGAGCATTACTCATTAAACAGCTTGCGTTTTGTACTTTCGGGAATGCAATTACGTCTTTAATGTTATCGGTTTTGGTAAGTAGCATAGTAAGTCTATCCAACCCGAACGCTAATCCGCCGTGCGGTGGAGCGCCGTATTTAAACGCTTCTACGAAAAATCCGAATTTGTTTTTTACGTCTTCTTCGCTTAGTCCCAAAGCTTTAAATACTCTTTTTTGAACGTCTTGTCTATGAATTCTTATAGAACCGCCACCCGCTTCTTGTCCGTTTATTACTAAATCGTAAGCCTTTGCCCTAATTCTACCCTTATCGGTTTCAAGATATTGCAAATCTTCGTCTTTCATTGCGGTAAAGGGGTGATGAACGGCAACGAACCTTTGTTCTTCTTCGCTATACTCGAACATCGGGAATTCCGTTACCCATAATATATCATATTCGTTTTTGTCGTATAAATTAAACTTATCCGCCAAATGCAATCTTAACGCGCCTAAAGCGTTGTATACGGCGTTGTTTTTATCCGCAACGAATAAAAGCGCGTCTCCGTCCGCAAAATCGGTTAAAGCAAATATTTCGTTTAACTCATCTTCGGATAAGAATTTCGCTATGGGAGATTTTAGTTCTCCGTTTACTTTCGTTATCCAACAAAGTCCCTTTGCGCCTGTGGTTTTTACGAATTCGCTTAAAGAATCTAACTCTTTTCTAGATAGTTTGTCCGCCAAACCTTTTGCGTTAATACACCTTACGCTACCGATTTTAACCGCGTCCGTAAACACCTTAAATCCGCAATTTTTAACGGCGTCCGATACGTCTATAAGTTTTAAACCGAATCTTGTATCGGGCTTGTCCGAACCGTAAGAATTCATAGCTTCTTTATAAGTCATAGTTTTAAAATGACCTTCGGGTAAAGTAATTCCGCCCGCTTTTAAGAAAATTTCTTTAATTAAATTTTCTATCGGGTACATAACGTCGGTTTCGTCTTCCACAAAACTCATTTCTAAATCTATTTGAGTAAATTCGGGTTGACGGTTAGCCCTTAAATCTTCGTCCCTGAAACATTTTGTAATTTGGAAATATCTATCCGTTCCCGCTATCATCAACAACTGTTTGTATAGTTGCGGGGATTGCGGTAACGCGTAAAAACAACCTTCTTTTATTCTTGAAGGAACTAAATAGTCCCTTGCCCCTTCTGGCGTGGATTTACCGAGCATAGGCGTTTCTACTTCTATAAATCCGAGCTTATCTAAGTAATCTCTGGTAGCCTTTGTGATAGCGTATCTTACCGATAAATTCTTTTGAAGAGAAGCTCTTCTTAAATCGAGATACCTATATTTTAATCTTAACTGTTCGTTGGCGTTGGTGTCGTCCGTAATTTCGAAAGGAGTAGTTTCCGCTTCCGATAAAATTTTAAGATTAGAAACTTTTATTTCTATTTCTCCCGTAGGAATTTTATCCGTTTTACTGGCTCTTTCGGAAACGATTCCTTCTACCGCAACGACGTATTCGCTTTTTAATAAGCCCGCTTTTTCAAACAATTCTTGATTGTCCGCGCCGTCTACCACTATTTGAACTATTCCCGTTTTATCTCTTACGTCCGCAAAAATAAGCCCGCCGAGATTTCTTTTCTTTTGTATCCAACCGTTTATAACTACTTTTCTATTTAAGTCTTTTATCGTAAAACTTCCGCAAGTATCGGTCCTTTTAAGACCACCCATAAATTCTGCCATATTTTTCTCCAAAATAAATTAACTAAATTATACTACTACTTTTTATCTTTGTCAAACCAATTTTTACCTAAATTAGGTTTTTTATTCCTTATTATATACAACATCTTGCGATTTTTTTTAATTTTTAATTTCTTGTAAAAAAAATAAAAAACGAGTAAAAATCGTTTGACAAATATTTTTTCGTCTTGTATAATCAAGCCATAAATCTAGCGAATATATACTCGGATAAATAATCAGGCCCGAGAGTTTCTACCGTATCGCCTTTAAATACGACTATTCGATTCATTACTATTAAGAATACTCTTATTTATGGATTGTGTAGCGGATACGGTAAAAAGTATCCGCTTTTTATTTTCAAAGGAAAAACATGAAGCTATTAGAAGACAGAATTAAATTATGTGGAAAAGTTCTACCCGGCAACGTGCTTAAAGTAGATTCTTTTTTGAACAATCAAATAGACGTCGCTCTTTTAGTAGAAATGGGAAAGGAAATTTATAATCATTTTAAGGACTGCTCAGTCAACAAAATCGTTACCATAGAATCTAGCGGTATCGGTCTAGCTTGTATTACTGCGCAGTTTTTTAATTGTAAAGTCGTTTTCGCAAGAAAAAGCAAATCTTCTAATATGAGTAATGACGTTTTCTCTTCTACCGCTTATTCTTACACGCACAAAACTAATAACAACGTTATAATTTCCAAAGAATACTTAACGAAAGACGACAACGTTTTGCTTATTGACGACTTTTTAGCCAACGGCGAAGCTACCAAAGCTTTGATAGACTTATTAAATCAAGCGGGCGCAACTTTAAAAGGCGTTGCCATTGCGGTTGAAAAAGGTTTTCAAGGCGGTGGAGATAAGTTAAGGGAGCAAGGCATTGACCTTTTATCGCTTGCGATAGTAGATAAAATGGACGAAAACGGAATAACGTTCCGTTCGTAAAAAAACTAAAATAACTACCGAAAAAAACGGGAAATCCGTTTTAAATAAAGTCTAAAAAACCCGAAAGGGATATGGAGGAAAAGTAATGAAAAAGTTTATTACCCTTTTGCTCGCTTTGAGCATGACAATCGCTTGTTTTTCGTTTACCGCTTGCGGAAAGAAGAAAGACGACAGAATGAAAGTAGGTCTTTTATGTTTACACAACGACGAATCTACCTACGATAAAAACTTTATCGACGCTTTCAACGCAGCTTGTGAAGCTAAGGGAGTTAAAGGAATTATTAAAACGGACATTCCCGAAAACTCTGCCGAATGTGAAAACGCAGCGGAAGATTTAGTAGATCAAGGTTGCAAAATCGTATTTGCTGATTCGTTCGGACACGAAAACAATATGTTAACCGTTGCAAGAAAGCACTCTGACGTTCAATTCTGCCACGCTACGGGAAATCAAGCTAAAGCAGCAAACTTACCTAACTTCCACAATGCTTTCGCTTCTATTTACGAAGGAAGATATTTAGCAGGCGTTGCGGCAGGCGTTAAACTTTTAGCTATGTACGAAGCTGACAACAGTATTGCTAAAAGCGGAGTTATAACCGTTGGTTACGTAGGAGCTTACGAATATGCAGAAGTTATATCCGGTTACACTTCTTGGTTACTCGGAATTCGTAGCGTATTTAAAGAAGCAAATAACGGTATTACCGTAAACATGAAGGTTAAATTCACGAATAGTTGGTACAGCGAACCAGACGAGAGCAGTGCGGCTACTGCCTTAATAAATGCCGGTTGTGTACTTATTTCTCAACACGCTGACTCTTGGGGCGCTCCCACGGCTTGCGAAAACAACAGCGTTCCTAACGTTTCTTACAACGGAAGCACCGAATCCAGATGCCCCAACACCTTTATAATTTCTTCTAGAATTAACTGGCAACCTTATTTTGAATACGTTATCGACTGTGTTCAAAATAACAAGACTGCTGAAATGGCTAGCGACTGGGTTGGAACTATTGCAACCAACAGCGTTGTATTAACCGACCTTGGAAAAATTGCTCCCGCAGCAGGAACGCAAACGAAATTAGACACTGTAAAAACTGAATTAATAAACGGAACGAGAAAAGTATTCGATACTTCTTTATTTACCGTTTCTTCTTACGTAGGCGGAACTTTCCCTGAATTTAATACCGCTGATATTACGATAGATGGAAACAATAAACTTACTTCCGCTATACATAACGGCATACAAGTTGTTAAAACCATTAACGGAATTACTTATTTTGACGAATCAGCACACCGTTCAGCTCCCTATTTCGATATTCATATCGATGGAATTGAAAAGGTATCTTAAGCAAAAAAGCTTAATTTAAAAGTAAAAATTTATTATACCCAAGGGGAAATATTCCCCTTGGATATATTGTTTTTTTACAAAAGAAAAGATAATTTAATTTATAACAAAGTTATTCATTTTTAAAGATTTTAAGGAAAAAACTAATGAACGCTGAACAAAATATCACGACAAACGATTTACCACAACAAAATATAGCGGTTCGTTTTGAAAACGTAGGAAAAACGTTTGGCCCCGTGCAGGCAAACAAAGGCGTAACTTTCGATTTATACAAAGGCGAAGTATTATCTTTGCTAGGAGAAAACGGAAGCGGAAAAACTACCCTTATGAATATGCTTGCAGGAATTTATTTCCCTGACGAAGGTCATATCTACGTTGACGGCAAACTTGCCTCTATAAAATCGCCCAAAGACGCCTACGATTTACATATAGGTATGGTTCACCAACATTTTAAGCTGGTTGAACTTTTTACCGCTTTACAAAACGTAGTTTTAGGGCTAGATAAAAAAATAAAATTTAATTTGAAAAAAATCCGTAGCGAAATTAAAGCAATTTGCGATAAATACGGTTTTGAAATAGATTTAGATAAAAAAATATACGATATGAGCGTTTCCGAAAAACAAACTTTGGAAATAGTTAAAGTTTTGTACAGGGGCGCAAACGTTTTAATTTTGGACGAACCTACCGCGGTTTTGACTCCGCAGGAAACCGAAAAATTATTTAACGTCGTCCGCAATATGAAAGCCGACGGAAAATCTATAATAATAATCACCCATAAACTCAACGAAGTTATGGAAATTTCCGATAGAGTTGCAATTCTTAGAAAAGGCAAGTATATCGATACGATTGAAACGGCAAAAGCAAATCAAAGTATTTTAACCGAAATGATGGTCGGCAAAAAAGTCGAGCTAAAAATCGATAGACCTAAAACCGAATTTGACCGTCCGCTTCTTGAAATAAGAGATTTAGAAGTTAAATCTGACGACGGCAATTTAGCTATAAAAGACGCTAGCTTTTACATAAGGGGCGGTGAAATTTTAGGCGTTGCGGGAATTACGGGTTGCGGACAAAAAGAACTTTGCGAAGCAATTGCGGGATTACGCCCTGTAAGTAGCGGTTTTATTATGCACAAGGGGGAAAGCATCGTTGGACTTCCGCCCAAAACCATTATAGAAAAAGGTGTTTCTATGAGCTTTATTCCCGAAGACCGTTTAGGTATGGGATTAGTTCCGTCTATGAGCGTTACCGACAATATGATGTTAAAAACGTTTAACGATAGAAAATATCATATTCCCGAGCTTTCTATAAAAGACGAAGACACAAAAGCTAAAAAAATATTTAAAAAATCTTTAAACGCGGTAACGAAATTTATTAACGATTCTTGCCCGTTCGTAGATAGAAAAGAAGCAAGACAAAGGGCTAATCGACTTATAGACAGGCTTGAAATAGTTACCCCGTCTAGCGAAACCCCCGTTAGACAGTTATCGGGCGGTAACGTACAAAAAGTTTTGGTCGGCAGAGAAATAGAGTCTTCCCCCAACGTTATCGTAACGGCTTATCCCGTTAGGGGACTTGATATAAACTCGTCTTACGTTATATACGATATTTTAAACGAGCAAAAGAAGAAAGGAACGGGAATACTTTTCGTCGGGGAAGATTTGGACGTTATGCTTGCTTTATGCGATAAAATAATGGTACTTTGCCACGGTAAAGTTATGGGTATAGTACACGCAAGCAAGACTACCAAAGAACAACTCGGCCTTATGATGACAGGCTCGCTCGACTTAACCGAACAAAAGAAAGAAAAACGCTTAGGAGTAGCTAAAGACAGCAACTTAACCGAAGAACAATGGAAAGAAGCGGAAGAAAAGGAGATTAGAGACAATGAACAGTAAACAAAAAACGATAAAAGAACCTTTGTTTCACATTTCGAAACGCTCTAAATCTTCGCTTAAAACCTATCAAGTAATTTTAATAAAAGCGTCTTCCTTACTTATAGGACTAATTTTAAGTTCCATAATATGTTCGGTAATTTCAGGATATAGTCCGTTTGATTATTTTTATTATTTATTCGACGGAACTTTCGGAACGGACAGAAGAATTTGGATGCTTTTTAAAGAAATGTTTCTACTTTTAGGCGTGGGGTTAGCTTTAATCCCTGCGTTTAAAATGAAATTTTGGAATTTGGGCGGTAACGGTCAAATTTTAATGGGATGTTTAGCTTCCGTAATGTGTATGTTTTTACTCGGTGACAAAAAAGGTTGGTCGGACGGAGCAGTTATTCCGCTTATGATAATAACTTCCATTTTAGCAGGCGCGATTTGGGCGGTTATCCCCGCAATATTTAAAGCGTTTTTTAAGACTAACGAATCTTTATTTACGCTTATGACAAATTACATTGCGCTAGAATTAGTTGCGTTTTTTATAAGACAAAATTCCACGCAAGGTTCCACAATGCCGAAAATCAACAGCGGATATTTCCCCGTACTCGGCGGGAACGAATACTTATTATCAATAGTTGTAATTGCAATTCTTACCGTAATAATGTTTTTATATTTTAAATTCAGTAAACACGGTTACGAAATTTCAGTAGTCGGTGAAAGTGAAAATACGGCAAGATACGTTGGACTAAACGTTAAAAAAGTTACGATTAGAACTATTGCTTTATCGGGCGCGATTTGCGGACTTATAGGTTTACTTCTTACAGGTTCCTTAAACCATAGTATATCGGAAAATTCCGCAAACAATATGGGCTTTACCGCAATTATGGCAGCGTGGCTTGCTAAACTTGACCCGTTACTACTACTTGTTTCCACGTTCTTTATTTCGTTTATAAATAACGGTATGTCAAACGTACAAACAAACTTTGAATTATATAATAACTCTATATCTAAGGTTGTTTTAGGTCTTATTTATTTCATACTTATCGCAAGCGAATTTTTTGTTGAATATAAAATAATGTTCCGCAAAAAAGAAAAAAAATCCGACGTAAAAACGGTTGAACAAGAAAAAACCGCAAGCGCGGATGAGGACGTTCAAAAAAATGAAATAGCTTGCGAAAATACCAACGAAAAAGTGACGACTGACAATTCAGCAAAAACGGAAGAAGTTAAGCAAAACGATGAAAGCGCTATAAAATCAAATCAACCGATTGACAAAAAAAAGGAGGACGAAATAAATGGTTAGTTATATTTCCACCGCAATTCCTTTTGCAATAATTTTTTTGTACGGCTGTTTAGGCGAAATAATAAGCGAAAAATCGGGACACCTTAACTTAGGTTTACCCGGAGTTATGTGTATGGGCGCTTTCGGCGGGTGTTTGTTCGTTTCAAATTATCTTGGCAGTTTTTCTAATGCGCAAAACGCAAATTATTTTTTAGTTGTACTTCTTTCCCTTATGGGAGCTATGATATTCGGAACGTTAGGCGGACTTATATATGCGTTTTTAACCGTTTCTTTAAAATGCAACCAAAATATTACGGGACTTGCGTTAACTACTTTCGGCTCGGGCTTTGCTTCTTACTTTATGGGTAGCTTTAAAACAGACTTGCAAAAAGCTAACTTTACAAAAGCAAGTAAAATTATCGCAAAGTATATGCCGATTGGCGATAAAACGGGGTGGTTTGGCAAAGTATTTTTATCTTACGGAATTTTAGTATATCTTGCCATTGCGCTATGTATTATTACTACCCTTATCTTTAATAAAACGAGAGTCGGACTAAATTTAAGAGCGGTTGGCGAAAATCCTGCCACTGCCGATGCTATGGGTGTTAACGTTAATAAATATAAATACTGTTCCATTTTAATCGGTTCTGCTATTGCCGGAATAGGTGGTATATATTACATTGTAAATAATAGCGGAGTGTGGGATAACTCTTCCACCTTAGAAGCTTATGGCTGGCTTGCCTTAGCCTTAGTTATTTTTACTACTTGGAGACCCGTTATTGCA
Source organism: uncultured Christensenella sp. (assembly GCA_905212395.1). Taxonomy (GTDB): domain Bacteria; phylum Bacillota; class Clostridia; order Christensenellales; family Borkfalkiaceae; genus UBA4675. The sequence continues at coordinate 8,488 of CAJMEI010000035.1, forward strand.
ATTTTTGGAGCTTTCCTATTTGGCTTGTTAGACAGATTCGGTTCTTTCGCATTCTTATTTAACATTAAACTTAATCCTTTCGGAGATGTTTTAATGAAAATTTTACCTTATTTAGTAACCATAATAGTTTTAATCGTAACGAGTATTATAGGCAAAAAGGAAACTCAACCGCCCACGTCTTTGGGACAAAACTACTTTAAAGAAGATAGATAAATTTTTAACGCTGAATTTTGCGGTAGCAAAATTCAGCGTTATTTTAGTCTGCTAATATTAAAGAAAATTATTTAAAAAAACATCATACTAAAAACACGTCAATATTTAAAGTCTTAATTAATTATAAAAAAATCAATTCCTAATTAGTAAAGCTAATTATTACTATCTAAACTGCGTTTTAACTTTTTTTACTCTACTATAACAACGTTATATTTTATTACTATTT
>CAJMEI010000036.1 GCA_905212395.1 uncultured Christensenella sp.
GCATTTTGCTTTCGTGGATAAAAAAATCGAATTTAATAGCGTTGCAAGAGAATTTTTGTTAGGAGAAATGTAATGTTGATGAGAGATTTTACAACGGTAAAACAAATTTTTAACGGACAAAGCGTAGTAGCGTATTTAATATTAACGGTTTTTGCGGTAGTTACAACGCTTCTTCTTTCATACAAATTTTTACAATGTATTCAACAAAAAAACTATTGCGCAAGCGATTATTTTAAATGGATAAACAAAAAAAACAACGTTTTCGTAATGAGAATTATAATGTTATCGTTACTGTCTTGTTTTGCGTTTTGCTTGTTCAACGTTGTTTTCGCTTTTGTTAAAAACGATTATTTTACTCTTTTAGGTTTTGTATTTTACTTGTTTTTTATATTTTTATCGCTTTTGGGCGAGAGAAAAATGGAAAATAAAGTTCCGCTTAAATACACAAACAGAGTTAAAAGATTAATCGCTACGTACTGCATTGTGTCGTTTATAACTTTTTTTGGTTTTTTAATTTTAGAAAACTTGATTTTTTATTATTTTTCGGACTTTTTCAAGCTAGAAAGATTTGCAATCGTTACTATTTTTCCGTCCTTAATGCCGTTTTTGATATTTGTTTCGGACGCGATAAATAAACCTATCGAAAAAAGTATAAACAAAAAATTCGTTAAAAAAGCAACGGAGTTTTTAGATAACTCGAACCTTATAAAAATAGGAATTACAGGAAGCTACGGTAAAACGAGCGTTAAAAATTATTTAAGGGATATTTTATCGGTTAAATATAGGGTAGTGGCAACTCCGTCTTCTTACAATACTCCTATGGGAATATGTAAGTCTGTGGACCTAATTAAAGAAGATACTCAAGTTTTTATCGCGGAAATGGGAGCAAGACAAAAAGGCGATATAAAAGAGCTTTGCAAAATAGTAAAACCGCAAATAGGGGTTTTAACGGGAATTGCTCCCGTACATTTGCTTACGTTCGGTAATTTAGAAAACGTAATAAAAACTAAAAACGAAATAATGGAATGTCCGTCTATCGAAACGGGAGTGTTTACCGCCGATAACGAAAACGTTTTAAAACTTTACGAAAATTTTAAAAAGGAAAAATACCTTGCGGGCGAACATGAAAAAGCTTTGGTAAAAGTAAGCAACGTAAAAGCCGACAAAAACGGAAGTTCTTTCGCTTTGACTATAGACGGTAAAACGGTGGCTTGTCAAACCGAAATTTTAGGGAGGCACAATATTTCAAACGTAGCGTTGGCGTGCGCGGTTGCGTATAAGCTGGGGCTTACTTTGCAAGAAATTTCAAAAGGAATTAAGAATCTAAAAAGCGTTGAGCATAGACTTAATTTGATTAACGAAAACGGAGTTATAATAATAGACGACGGATACAATTCTAACGTAGAAGGCACTAAAAGCGCGTTGGAAACGCTCAGTTATTTTAGCGGAAGAAAAATAATAATAACTCCCGGAATGACGGAGCTAGGCTTAGAGCAAAACAAACTTAATTACGATTTCGGCGTAAGAATGGCAAAAGTTGCAGATTACGTTATACTTGTAGAAGGCGGTAGCTGTAACGCCATAAGGGAAGGGCTTGTTTTCGGCGGTGGATTTAACGCGGAAAAAGTAAAAATAGTGGCTAGCTTGCAAAAAGCCAAACAAAAGCTTGCGGAAATAGTAAAAGAAGGGGACGTTATTTTATTTGAAAACGATTTAACCGACCGCTTTTAATGCTTAATACTATATTAGATTTTTATTGTTTTAATACCGATATTTACCGAAGACGAAAAGTCTTCGGTTTTTTTATAAGGAGAATATATATGTTAAACGTAATGGTTTTGTTTGGCTCTAAAAGTGTGGAACACGATATTTCGATAATTACGGGAGTTCTTTCCGTAAATACTTTGGACGGAATTTTTAACGTAATCCCCGTCTATATATCCAAAAACGGCGAGTGGCTTACCGATAAAAAGTTTAAAAGTTTATATTTTTTTAAAAAAGGAGATTATTCGAAATGTAAAAAAGTTACGTTTTTATGCGGGAGCAATTTAATGTACGAAGTAAAAAGGGGAAAGTTAAAAAATCCGATAAAAATAGATTGCGCCCTAAATTGTACGCACGGAGTAAACGGGGAAGACGGTATGATTTCTTCTTTGTGTCAAAGTTATAACGTTCCGCTCGCATCGCCCGACGCGTTTTGTTCTTCTTTTGCAATGGATAAAGAAAGAACGAAAATAGTGTTAAAAGGACTTGGAATAAAATCTTTGCCTTACGTTTCTTTAACTAAAAGAGAGTTTTTGGATAAAGTAGATTTAAATCAAAAAATAAAGCCGTTAAATTTTCCCGTAATAGTAAAACCCGCGTCTTTGGGGTCTAGCATAGGTATAACACTAGCTAAAACGGCGGAAGAAATATCAGAAGCTTTAAAAAAGGCGTTTAAGTACGACGATAAAGTAATTATAGAAAAGGCTTTATCTTCTTTTACGGAAATAAACTGCGCTTGCTACTTCGATGGACAAAAAACTATGGTTTCCGAATGTGAAAAATGCGAAAACAACAGTAAGATGCTATCTTTTTCGGATAAATACGAAAGGAGTATTCCTAGAGAATTCCCCGCTAAAATAGATAAAACTTTATCAGATAAAGTTAAAAAAATTTCTCAAAAAATATACGAAGCATGTCGGTTTAGGGGAATAATTAGGATAGATTATTTAATAGATAAAGAACAAGTTTACGTAAACGAAATAAATACCGTTCCGGGGTCGCTTGCATACTATTTGTTTTGCGATACGTTTTCGGATTTTTCGCTATTGCTTGAAAAGACTTGTCAAAACGCTATAAACGAGCAAAAGGAAAATTTAAGAGATTATAATTACATATCAAACGTGCTTAACGGTAGTTTTAACAATAAAAAGTAAAATTTTCGCGATAAAAGGAAAATTTAAATAAAAATTTGTTCGTAAAACTAAAAGTAAAGTTTAACGAACGTTTTTTAAAAAGTATAAGCAAGTTTTATTTGAAAAATGCTTTTGAATAAAACTTGACTTTTATTTATTAAATGTTATAATAATATTTGAGTTAGCTGTACGGTTGCGGGGAAACTTTTAAGTTTCCGTGAGGAAAGTCCGAGCTTCATAAAGCAGGGTGCCGGATAACGTCCGGTAACGGTAACGTTCAGGAAAGTGCAACAGAAAATAACCGCTCGAAAGAGTAAGGGTGAAAAGGCGAGGTAAAAGCTCACCGGCATTACGGTAACGTATATGCGTCAGTGTAAACCCCACCTGAAGCAAGATAGGAACGGTCGATACGGGGTCGCTTGCCCCGACTTGTTCGCAAAACGTCGCTTGAATTCGTCGGTAACGGCGAATCTAGATAGATAACCGTATTAAATGACAGAACTCGGCTTATAGGCTATCTCTCGGTAAAAGGGGTTTTCCCCTTTTTCCGATTATTTTTTATTAAATTTTGATGATTTTTTAATCGAAAGCTTAAAGATATAAAATCAGCTAAAATTTAAAGTGGAGTTAAAAAAATTTTAGTTTTTACAAAGAGGTTTTTAAAGGACGAGCTATGGCGGAACAATTTATAAAGCCTACGGGCGATAAAAAAAAGTTGCTTTTACATTCTTGTTGCGCGCCTTGTTCTACCGCTTGTATAGAAGCTTTGATAAATTATTTTTCGGTTACGGTGTTTTACTATAATCCCAACATAACTGAGTTTAACGAATACGAAAAACGCAAAAACGAACAAATAAGGTTAATAAAAGAGCATTTTCCCACCGTTCAATTTATAGAGGGAAATTATAATCCGCAAGAATTTTTTTCGGTTGCAAAAAACTTGGAAAAAGAAAGAGAAGGCGGTAAAAGGTGTGAAAAGTGCATAGAGTTAAGGCTTAAAAAAACGCTTGAAACAGCCCAAGAGTTAGGGTTTGACGTTTTTTGCTCTACTTTATCGGTAAGTCCGCATAAAAACGCGAAATTTATAAATGAAACGGGTAAGACGCTTGCGAAAAATTCTAAAGTTGAATATTTGGAAACGGATTTTAAAAAGAACGGCGGATTTTTACGTTCGGTAGAACTTTCTAAAAACTACGGTTTATATAGGCAAAATTTTTGCGGATGTATATATTCCGAATTATACGGAAAAAATAATCAGGAACAGGGGTAAAATGAAAAAAATCGCTAAATTTATAGCTTTATTATCTTTTTTGATAATCGCATTTTCGTTATTCGGCGGTTGTAAAATTTCTACAACCAAGCGTAATTACGGTAACGTGGTTATTTCTTACGATTTACAAGAAGCTGAAAATTATTTAAGATACAAACTTTTAGACGAAAACGGGAACGAAGTTAAAAAACCGGAATACGGTAAAAACGTAGTTTTATCTTTATCGCCCGCTAATCAAAATAATTTAATCAGCTACTATCCTTACGCTTTAACGGTAAACGAACAAAATTGCGATTTTACTTGTGAAAACGGAAACTATCTTGCGACTATTGAGGTTTTGACTAAACAAATAGAAATACTTGTAAAAGTAGGCTGTAACAAGTTTAATTTTTTAACCGAAGAGCACTCTACTTTATTCGACGTATATTATCAAGACGAAATCGGCAATAAATTGCAAGGCGTATCCTTAGGACAAACGGTTTATTTAACGATAGAAAAAAATGCAAAAACGCTTGAAAATAAAAACGAATGCGTAGTAGGATACGTAGAATTTAACGATTCGATTTTATATTCGGACTTAAAAAGCAAAAACGTTTTTAAAAAACAAATAACTTTTACAGGGATTCAAAACGAATTTACCGTTGCCACCTTCGAAAATTCTTACGAATTTAACCCCGTTAGAACAAAAGATTATTTCGAAGTAACTATGCAAGATAAAGACGGAAACGAAATAGGTTACGCTCCCGTCGGAGAAGAAATAACGATTACGATAAAAAGAAATGCCATATCTTCCGGTCTTGAAAGCTTTTATATTTCTAGTATAAAATTATACGGCGTGGTTTTACACGAAACTAACGAAAATAATTATCCTACTTCCGTAAGCGTTAAATTTGTTTCGGAAGGAAACGGACTTGATTTTGTCTTCGGTATTGACGTAGACGAAAGAGTAATCAGGGACGATTAAAATTTTTTTAAAAATATTTGAACCCGAAAGGAATTTCCTTTCGGGTTTACTTTTTAAGTTTATTCAAAAAGTGATAATAAGCAAAAACTATTTATTTTCGTTAAAATCTAAAAAAGCTATAGTACTGAAATTATTCTTCCTAAATTTACCTTTAAAAACGCTTTATTTATAAATAAAATTAACGGGTAAACGATAAAGAATACTATTAATATCGCCGTGAGCATAACGGAAGCGTAGTATAACACGCTTTGCGTAGCGTCGTAGGTTAAAAATTTAGTTTTTCTTCTAAGTAAAGTTAGTCCGACTATAAGTAGAACGGAAATTACAATACAAGCAAGAGATATAAACGGGTAGGGCGACGTGTAAGAAGTTTTAACCGAGTTATCGCCTTTATTAAGTTTAAAAATCATAAGTCCCGCTTTATTCTCTATAAAATCAGCGTTTTTGCCGTTAATTTTTAATTTGCTGTTTTTAAGAACTACGTTAGATAAATAAACGTACTGATTTTCACTTGCGTTTTCTACCGTAAAGTTTACGCCCGTTTTTGTTTCGTTATATCTTATAATGTGTTGGTCGTAAAGGTTTACGCCACTGTCTTTATAGAATAAATTATTATAAAGCGTTTGCATTTTTACGGGTTCTATAATCATAAACGAAACGCTAGATTTAATTAAATCTTCCGATAAAACTTTGTTAGAACAATCAATCGTACTTGTCCAATAAAAACCGCCGTCTTGAATAACGGTATAACCGAAAGATATTTTGTTGCTTTCGAGTTTTTCGCCGTTTTTGGTTATAACGTAGTCTTTCGGGAACGATAATTTTAAAAACCATTCTCCTTCCAAGTCTATTCTGTGTTTTACGGTATATCCGTTATCACCCTTCGAAACGTAATCGTCAATCGCTACTTCCGTAAACAAATTACCTTCTCCGCCTAAAAAAGTATATAAGTTTTGCATACTTTCAAAATAATCGTCGGTATTTAAATCGGGTAGGGTATCGGAATTAAAAGTGAAACAAGTTGGTAAAGCGAATTTGTTTTCGTAGATATTAAATCCGTTGTCAAAATGATTTAATTGTTTGAAATAGGTTCTGTTTTTTGGCACGTTTTTCTTTTCGTCTTTGTCTGCGTCCCCGTTGTTATTATCGTGAACTAAAACGTATCTTGCGCCTAGCAGGCAATCTCCGAAAAACGATTTTCCTCCGCTGTCAACGCCTACGCAACCAGTAACTTGCGAAATATAGTTTAAATTGTAAGCGGTTTGGAAGTTACGTTTATCTACGTTGGAAGAAAACGCGGAAAATATTTTAACGTTCTTGGCAAACCCGACGTTAGAGCTGACGTATCCTTTGTAGTCTGCAACTCTATAATATTTATAATCTTCTTCGTTGTCTTTTAAGTAATCGGTAAATTCGGTAAAATCGGTGTAATTTTGTAATCCAGCCTGATTGCCTTCTATTAAAGTAGAATATATAAATCCCGATTGACCTAACGCAAATATCGCAAGAATTATCGCGCAAGCGTTAACGTAAATAGTTTTTCTTTTAACTAGAATATACGCTAAAACCGCTAAAATAAACGCAAGTAAAAATACCCAAGCAATAACGTTAAAACCGCCTTCCGAATGCGCGTAGTGAGAAGAAAAATTATTGTCGCTTCTATCGGTGTCTACTATCGTGTATAGCTCGTCCGCTTTGTCGAAAATCGTTTTCAAAAGCGTGGTGAAATATATCGTGATAAAAGTAAACAAACATATCGCAACGATAGAAATATAAAAGTTTTTATTTTTCTTATTTGCCTTTAACGTTCTTACGACTTTAAAAGAAGACAACGTTTGCGAAACGGTTAAGTTTTTTTCTTCTCCCGTTGCGGTATCGGACGATTCTTTTACTAATTCTTCGGGTTCTATGCAATTTATAAATTTAGAATAGTCTTTATGCTCGAAGAATAAACAGCAAGTGTAAAGGGAAGCAAATCCGTTTAAAAATCCGAATCTCATCGCGTAGTGATTATAAGAACCCGCGTTGAGTAAGTAACAGCTTCCGTCTATTAAAATAGGAGCTAAAACTATAAGTTCGCCTACTATTAAAAATTTTCCTAATTTCGTGTGTCTGGATTTTATTATCGCAAGCGCGCCGAAAATAAGTAAAAAAGTATCGGCTAAAATGTAAGTTAATTTTACGAAAGTATGGTCTAAATCGTTAGCCAAGCTATCGTCCAACTGTCCGAATAAGCTTACGTTTCTTGACGACTGAGAAGAAGAAATAAGCACGGGTACTAAAACGGGCAAGGCTAAAATTATTGCGTATAATAAACTTACTATCGTATTAGTAACGTGTTTTTTTCTATCCGTTTTTTCGCAAACGATTAAAATATAGAGTATATAAATCGGAAAAATTAAAAACAGTGAAAAACTGCTTATAGAAAAGCAGGTATAAATCATACACGCGGTAAATATTGCATGTAATTTTACGCTTCCCGTATCGATTAGTCTTTTAAAACTCCACGCCACTAACGGCATGTAAATTAAAAAGTCCATCCAATTTATATAGGTGTTAGCCGTTCCCACGTATCCGCACACGCTGTACAATAGAGCAATAGAAAAGGCTACTAAAGAGTTTATATCGGGAAATCTTTTTTTGATATAAAATAACGCTGAGCAACCTATGCACGCTATTTTTAGCGGAAGCACAAAACTCATCGCGTTATAGGTGTTGCCTTTTCCGAACAATAAAATTATTATCGTAAACGGGGATAACGCCATAAAGCAAAGGGACTGAAACATATCTACGCCCCCTAGCGAGTCTTTAACGTAAAATAGCGAAGTTTTACTTTCTAAAAAATAATAAAAGTTTTCAAAACTAGGCGCGATTTGCGCTAAATAATCGTAATTTGCAATTGTTTTTTTGCCGAAAGGATATATTTCGAATTGCTTTAACAGATAAAAAAACAATGCGAATACTACTGCGATAAATAATAGGAATAAACCGTATTTATCTAAAAATTCGTCAAAATAATTTTTCTTTTTTGCATTTGTTTCGTTTTTCATCGTTATTTCCGTTTTTGATAATTATTAAATTTAGCTTAATCGTTTTTTCTTTATAAATAAGCAAAATTCTCTTTTATTTTAACACATTGCTTTTTAAAAATCAACGCTTGCGTAAAAAATCCGTTTATTTATAAAGAAAAAGCAATTTTATCAAACGCTTATGAGTTTTACCTGTCAAAACGTAGCAAAATATGAGAAAATTCGCTATTTTTTTGGTAATTTATTGACAAGAACGGATAAAAAGCTTATAATTAAACGAGTGGTGGCGCAAATGAAATGGTATTCTAACAAGGCTTTAAAATCGATTAGTATATTGCTATATACGAGTATAACTTTGGCGTTATGCTCGTACTTTGCTTTTTATGCAATTTCTGGAATATATTCGTTTTACGGCTTTTATAGCAACGTAGGTAGGGTAACGTTAATAAGCTTTGCGCTTTTATTTGCTTTACTTTTTATTTTCGACGTTATGTCTTACGACTTAAGACGTGTGAGTATAAACGAGCTGTTTAAATTCGCAATTATACTTTTAATACTTTTTGCGTTTTGTCTATTTTATAAACTTCTTTTTTTGAAAAACGTTAAATATACTTGGTGTTTGTTCGTTTACGTTTCTTATTCCGTTTTATTTTTGTTAGGCTTTTATTTTAAAAGAATTATAGGGTATTTTCTTTTCTTAAAAGATAAGCATACCGCAACCCGTACTTTAATTGTCGGA
>CAJMEI010000037.1 GCA_905212395.1 uncultured Christensenella sp.
TTTAAAATTTATAAATCTTTTATAAAATATCGTTTTTAAAGTATTCATATAAAAAATTTAAAGCTGTAAAAAATACAGCTTTAAATAATTTTTCTTGTGAAATTAGTTTTTGCGTGTAGTTTTTTATGACCGCAAATTAGTCTTTTTTCTTCTTTTTGCTTTTCGCGTTAGCCAAAGCTTCTTGTTCTTCTAACGCTTGTTTAGCAAGTTTCGCATTGTTATATTCGGGAACGTAAGCCTTAGTTCCTTCACCTTCCAAAATAGAAAGTTCGGTTTCTTTATCAAACATATGGCAGTGGTCAATATCCAAAGCAAGCTGAATAACTTCTCCCTGAGTAGTTACGCTTCTTCCGTCAACCTTTGCAATTAACGGTTTTTTAGCGCCTTCACCGATAACGTCGTTATTGTCTTCTAATTCGAACTTACAGTAAAGAAGTGTTTCTGCTCCCAATCTTTCTAATTGGTCAACCCTAACTTCAATAGTCATATTGTTAGATTTAGCGATAGTTTCTTCGTCGTCGTGTAAATCTTCGGGACGTACGCCGAATACGATAGGCTTATCGGTATTAACGTAATCATCGATATTAATTATTCTACTAATCATATTTTGCGTAAGTTCAACTTTCGCATTTTCAAACGTAGCGTAAACTTTATTGTTTTCGCCGACTAATCTAGCGTCGAAGAAATTCATTTGAGGAGTTCCGATAAAGCCTGCTACAAATAAGTTTGCAGGATAATCGAACAAGTGAATAGGCGTATCTACTTGTTGAATAAGTCCGTCTTTCATAACGACTATTCTGGTACCCATAGTCATTGCTTCTACTTGGTCGTGCGTAACGTAAATAAAGGTCGTTCCTAATCTTTGATGTAACTTAGTAATTTCCGTTCTCATCGAAGCACGAAGTTTCGCGTCTAAGTTAGAAAGCGGTTCGTCTAGTAAGAATACTTTAGGTTCTCTTACGATTGCTCTTCCAAGCGCAACCCTTTGTTTTTGTCCGCCCGATAAAGCCTTGGGTTTTCTCTTTAAATATTGTTCCAAACCTAAAATTCTTGCCGCTTCGTGTACTCTTTCGTCTATTTCCGCTTTGGGCATATTACGAAGTCTTAAACCAAACGCCATATTTTCGTAAACCGACATATGGGGATATAACGCGTAGTTTTGGAAAACCATTGCTATATCTCTGTCTTTAGGTTGTACGTTGTTCATATATTTTTCGTCTATGAAAAGTTCGCCTTCCGAAATATCTTCAAGACCTGCAATCATACGAAGAGTCGTACTCTTACCGCATCCCGAAGGTCCTACGAATACTATAAATTCTTTATCTTTAATATCTAGCGTAAAGTCCGTTACCGCTACTACGCCGGAGGGATATTTTTTGTAAATGTTTTGCAAATATAAACTTGACATTTTTTATACTCCTTTTTACGTCATTATTTATATTTTACCCTATTTATTAAAAAAAATCAATAGCAAAACGCATAATTTTTTTAAAATTTATAGTGCATTATGCACAATATATTTTTTTATTGACTTTTATTATTCCTTTATTGTATAAAAAACTCTTGTTTTAATTTAAGCTATTTGATATAATAATCTTAGTGAAAAATTAAAATATTTTCCGATAGGAGAAAACTTATGGATATAAATCAATACTCGCGCAAGGGAAAAACAAAAGAAGAAAAACTTTTGGATTTAGAACACGTTTCCGCAGAAGATATAACCGAAATATTATATAAAGCAAGAGAATTAAAACTTAAAAAGCAATTCGGAGAAGCGGATAAAACGTTAGAAGGCAAAAAAATTGCGTTAATTACAAAACACGCTTTTGCGCAAAGCAGAATAGCGTTTGAAATTGCCGTAAGCGAGTTGTCGGCGTATCCGTTGGTACTCGATTTAAGCGGAGCAGAAATCGAAAGCGTATTAAAAGACAAAGATACGGCTTTATCTATTTGCTCTTACGGAATAGACGCATTCACACTAGATACTTCCGTTCCGCAAGACGCATTCGTAATGCAAGATTACGTTAAAGTTCCCGTAATAAACGCAAACGGTCAAGACAGTCCCGTAAGCGCGCTTGCAACCGTTTTTACCGCTTGGGAAGAACTAGGCACGCTTAAAAACGTAAATTTTTGTATGGTTGGCGATTTTAACGCTTACGACAAATGTTTGGTTCACGCTTTAATAAAATTAGGCGCAAACGTAACTATCGTCGCGCCGAGAGATTTTGCTCCTGACGACCACTTGATTTCGTATTGCGAACAATACGGAGAAATTAACTATACCGACGACTTGATTTTCGGAATTAAAAATGCAGACGCCGTTTACGTTACCCCTAACGACTTTTCGGAAAACTACGTTTTAAATTTACTAGCGTTTTCTTTCGCAAAAGAAAATTGTCTGTTCTTACACACTATACCGTTTTTAAGGGGCAAAGAAGTAGCGTGCGAAATTATAGACGGAAAAAACAGCAAAGTTTACAAACAGGCGGAAAACCTTTTACACGTTGAAAAAGCCGTTTTATCTTTAATAGTAGGAAATAAATAATGGTTTACGATTTTTATGCGTTTTTATCTAGAATGAAATATATAAAAAGGTGGTCGTTAATGCGTTCCGTAATAGAAGAGAACATTATGGAACACACTTTTATGGTAACCACCATAGCCCACGCCTTAGCTTTAATAAGAAAGGAAATTTATAAAAAAGACGTAGATTTACTAAAAGTTTTAACTTACGCGCAATACCACGAAACGGGAGAAGTTATAACGGGCGACTTACCTACTCCTATAAAATATTTTAACGAAAACATAACTTCCGCATATAAAGATTTAGAAAGGGGCGCGTGCGAAAAACTAATCTTAAAGTTACCGCAAGAATTAAGGCAAGCTTATACGGAAGCCATTTTTCCCGACAAGCAAAGCATAGAAGCAAAGCTCGTAAAATGCTCGGATAAAATTTGCGCTTTGATTAAGTGCATACAAGAGCTAAGAGCGGGAAATAAAGAATTTAAAAAAGCAAAAGATTCTATTTTAAAAGAAGTAAACTCTTACGAATTAGAAGAGTGTAAATTTTTTATAGATAACGTTTTACCGTCTTTCGATAAAACTTTGGATGAATTACAATAAAAATAGCTAAGCTACGCGTTTTATAATCCCGCGTAGCTTTTTATTGATTTGCGCTTTTTAAAAAAATCATTAATACGAATTTACTGAAATTTTATTAACGTGAAAATTCCCAAACCGATAAATCGTTTTGGGAATTTTCTATTGTATATTTTAAATTTAAGCCATTAGCTCTTCTAATCTTGCCCTTATTTCGGCAATGAATTCGGAAGTGTAAACGGACTTAGTTTCTATTCCTTGACTTAACGCAATTAAATCTTTAGTCATAATTCCTTTATTTAATACGTCTATGCAAGCTTGTTCTAACTTATCGGCGTAAACGCAAAGTTCTGCTATGCCGTCCTTTTCGCCCCTTTTCCTTAAAGCTCCGCTCCAAGCGAATATCGTAGCCATAGGATTAGTTCCCGTTTGTTCGCCTTTTAAGTAGCGGTAGTAATGTCTTGTAACCGTTCCGTGAGCCGCTTCGTACTCGTAATTTCCGTCGGGGCTGACGAGTACACTAGTCATCATAGAAAGCGAACCGAACGCGGTAGAAACCATATCACTCATAACGTCGCCGTCGTAATTTTTAATTGCCCACACAAAACCGCCTTCTGAACGAACCACCCTAGCTACTGCGTCGTCTATTAAAGTGTAAAAATAAGTTAAACCTTTGCTTTCAAATTGTTCTTTATAATATTCGTCGTAAATATTTTGGAAAATTTCCTTAAAACAACCGTCGTATTTTTTAGAAATGGTGTCTTTGGTAGAAAACCATAAATCTTGATTTACGCTTAAAGCAAATTTAAAACAGCTATGCGCGAAGCTCGTAATAGATTTTTCGGTATTGTGCATACCTTGCAAAATTGCAGGTCCTTGAAGATTTGCAATTTCTACTTCTTCTACCTTTCCGCTTTCTCCTTCGAACACGAGTTTTGCTTTTCCCGCTTCTTTGGTTCTGATTTCTACTGCTTTATATACGTCGCCGTAAGCGTGCCTTGCAATGGTAATAGGTTTTTTCCAACTTTTAACCGCAGGTTTAACGCTGTCTATTATGATAGGCGCTCTAAAAACCGTACCGTCTAAAATAGCTCTTATAGTCGCGTTAGGGCTTTTCCACATTTGTTTTAAGTTGTATTCGCTCATTCTTTGAACGTTAGGCGTAATAGTTGCGCACTTTACCGCAACCCCGTATTTTTTAGTCGCGTTTGCGGAATCAATCGTAACTTGGTCGAGAGTATTATCACGGTTTACAAGTCCTAAATCGTAATACTCGGTTTTTAAATCTACGAACGGCAAAATAAGTTCGTCTTTTATCATTTGCCATAAAACTCTGGTCATTTCGTCCCCGTCCATTTCGACAAGGGGCGTTTTCATTTTAATTTTTTCCATTATTTTCTCTCCGAAGCGTAAAAGTTTATAAGGCAACCGTCAAGTAAAATTTTCTTTTCGTTGTCGGTAAGATTTTTGCAGTAAAGTTTTATAGGCGTAATTTTATCTCCGCTTATTATTTTACCGTTAAATTCTTCTTTTCCGTTTAGTATGTTTTCCTTAACGTTTTCTACGAATAACAAATCTCCGCTTTTATAATTAAAATCGGTATTTTCATCTATCGTAAAGGGAACCATACCCCAGTTTATACAATTGCTTCTATAACGTTTAGTAGCGTATTCTCTTGCAACGTTTGCAACTCCGCCCAAAACTTTTTGACAGCTTGCGGCTTGTTCTCTTGCGCTTCCGTCGCCGGGTTTGTTTGCGAAAATTACCGAACCAAAATACACTTCGTCCGCCGATTTTCCTAACAATTTTAAAGCGTCCGATATTTTATCGCTTACTTTTCCGTTTCTTAAATCTTCCGCTTGTTCTCTACATTTTTTAGAAAGTCCTACGTATTCGGGAACTCTTCTCGACAACGCAAATTCCGAAAGTTTATACGGGTTAGACCTATAAGAAGAAGTTTCGCCCGAAGGAATAAGCTCGTCGGTAGTGGTAACTTCGTCGTAGATAACCGCGCAAAATTCAGCGAGCATATTATCTTTCATTGCGTACATTTTAGGCCAGTCCGCAATGTTTGGTCCGTACCTAAGTTCAGCTGTCGGCTGTGGTTTACCGTATCCGTCATAAACCCTTTTTTCGTAAATTTCGCTATCGAAGTTGTAAACTCTTTTATTTTCCGTATATTCGAAATCCGTTGCGGGAGTAATTGCTCCGCCGTTGCAAGCGGTAGCCGCAATAGAACGTGCGTCCATAAGCGCAACACCCGCAATTTGCATTTGGTCGGGTTTAGAACCTTCTCTGTTCGGGAAGTTTCTCGTGGTGTGTCTTATAGAGAAACAGTTATTCCCGGGGACGTCCCCTGCACCGAAACACGGTCCGCAAAAACAAGGCTTAATAACCGCGCCTGCGTCTATTAGTTTAGAAGCTATACCTTGCTCGGTAATCGACTTATAGACGGGCATACTTGCAGGATAACAGGATAAAGAAAAATATCCGTCCCCGGTAGATTTGCCGTCTAAAATATCAGCCGAAACGCTTAAATTTTCATACAATCCGCCCGCGCAACCCGCTATAACGCCTTGGTCCGCGTAGACTTTTCCGTTTATAACTTTGCTCGCTAAATCGAGATTGATTTTATCCCCGAAAGTCTTTTTAGCGTTTTCGTCTATTTCGGTTAAAATATCTTTTGCGTTAGCTAAAAATTCTTTTATGGTGAACGCGTTAGATGGGTGGAACGGAAGAGCAATCATACTTTCCATTTTATCTAAATCTAACTCTATATAACTATCGTAATAAGCTACGCTTTGCGGATTTAATTTTTTGTAATCGGCTTTTTTGCCGTGCATTGCGTAATATTCTTCTACCTTTTCGTCGGTTTCCCAAATAGAAGTAAGGCACGTAGTTTCCGTAGTCATAACGTCAATTCCGTTTCTGAAATCTACGGAAAGATTTTTTATCCCTTCGCCAACGAATTCCAAAACTTTGTTTTTAACAAATCCCGTTTTGAATACCGCTTTTACAAGCGCTATGGCTACGTCGTGCGGGCCTACGCCTTTTTTAGGCGAGCCTTTTACGTTTACTAATACGACTTGCGGATAATCTATATCGTAAGTGTTATCAAGTAGCTGTTTAACGAGTTCGGGTCCGCCTTCTCCGACGCCCATAGTACCTAACGCGCCGTATCTGGTGTGACTGTCCGAACCTAAAATCATAGCTCCGCATTTTACTAATCTTTCTCTTGCAAATTGGTGTATAACCGCCATATTTGCAGGAACGTAAATTCCGCCGTATTTTTTACATGCGGACAAACCGAAAATATGGTCGTCTTCGTTTATAGTTCCGCCAACCGCGCAAAGCGAGTTGTGGCAGTTAGTTAAAGCGTAAGGAAGCGGAAATTTTTGCAATCCGCCCGCCCTTGCGGTTTGTATTATTCCGACGTAGGTTATATCGTGAGAAGCCATTGCGTCGAATTTAATTTTTAATTTATTATCGTTTCCAGAAGTATTGTGAGAAGAAAGTATAGAATAAGCAATCGTTCCCTTTTTGGCTTGTTCTTTATTTACGGAATAATTTTCTACAATTTCTTTTCCGTTAATTAAATATACCCCGTTATTAGATACTTTTATCATAAAAATCCTTTTATCCTAATAAATGTAAGTATTGTTCTTTATCTATTGCCGAAAGGAATAAATAAAGTCTTGGTCCCATATCCGTGCCGAATAAAACGTTATAGAATACTTTAAAATACCTTTGTTGCTTTAATTGATTTTCTTTTTTTGTTAAGTTCGGGTCGTTTATTATGGAATACAAAAATTCCATTACGTCTTTTTCGGTCAACTTTTCGCTATCTTTTAAATAAACGTAAAGCTTGTTTAAAACTTGCTTTTCGTCGTCCGACAAAGTTTCTATATAGGCAACGTTCTTTTCGGGAAGAAGTTTATAGAGTTTAGAAGGTTGATGTTTTGTTATCCAATTTTTAACTCTTAGTAATCTCGATTCGTCGTCTTTCGTGAATTCTACGCCGATTTTAGCAAGAATTTTTCTTACAGCTTCCGCATTGAAATCTACAATAGGAGCAACGCTCGCCAAAACTCCGAACGGAACTTTTGCCCTTTGTTCGTTATTTATTAAAGAAAATTCGTAAACAACTTCGTTATATTCGTCTATTTGTTTATTTCTATAAGCTTCTAATCCCTTATCGAATTCGCTGTAATGACGAATAATGGTATCGTCGAAGTTAAACGAAAACGCGGCTTTCGGTTCGTATTTTGCAAACAACCATCTAATCATATCGGGTTCGTAAACTTCTAAAACTCCTGCGGGAGTAATATTCATACCCGTAGAAGAGTGCATATCGCCGAGTCCCGCAATAGAAAGCCAGCCGTATCCTTGGAACAACGGTGGTTCTATACCGAATATCTTTTTCGCTACGTCGCACGCAACAACGTAACTTCCGCTTGCCGCCGCGTGGTCTATTCCGCCCGGTTCGAAGTCTACGCCTTCTTCGCCCCAACGCATAGGCCAATCTACTTTCCAAACTAACTTAATTAAATTATATTCTCTTACTTTTACGGTTTTCGTATTACCGCAACATTTACATTTATAAGATAGTTCTTCTCCGTCGTCGGAAACGGATAAAACTTCCGTAGTATCCTTAAAACAGTTATCGCAGTAAACGTTTACGGGAGCGTAACTTTCCCTTTCTCCTTCGTCGCTGTCTTGCGTTTTGTAGCTCATTAAAATATCGTAAATTTCTTTTCTTTTCTTTAATGAGTGTACTACTTTATCCACGTATCTTAAACTACGATATTCTTTTGCCTGATAACGAAAATCGGGGTGAATATCTAATTCCGTTAAAGATTTTTCAAATTCTTTTTCGTTATATTCCGCGTAAGAATTACATACTCCGTGCGGGTCGGGAATCATAGAATAAGGCATACCTAAATATTGCTCGAAATTATCGGTAATTTTAGCTACGTTGGACGGAACTTTTCTTAATCTGTCAAATTCGTCCCAACTAAATAATAATCTTGCCTTTTTACCCATTTTTTGCAAAGCTTTTACAACGTAAAAACTTGTAGCAATATCCCTGAAATTTCCTATATGAACGCTTCCCGACGGGCTTATACCCGAAGAACAAACGTATTCTTCTTTATTAGGATTTCTATTTATTATTTCTTCCGCAATTTTCTCTGCCCAATGCATTTTTTAACTCCTTTTATCGTAAATTTTAAATATTTCTTCAACGACCTGTTCGGGCGTTTTATCGTCAGTGTTTATAACCGCGTCGTAGTTGGATAAGTCTAAAATATCAACGCCGTAAAACTTTTTATATCTAACTTGCTCGCTTTCCCTGCGTTTATATACTTTTTTCTTAGTTTCCTCTAAACTTGAAAAATTTTCGTCCGAGCGTTTAGCGTTAAAAATACGCCTTGCGCTTTCGTCTGGCGAACAAGACAAATAAAACGAAAAAGCCGACGGCACAAAGTGCCACGCCATACGGGAATCGAATATATAATCTCCGTCTTTTTTTTCGTAACCGCGTAAAGCGTTGTCTAAATGCTCGTCTTCTTCGG
>CAJMEI010000038.1 GCA_905212395.1 uncultured Christensenella sp.
CTGTTTATATAAACGTATTTATAAATATAACGCATTTTACTTATAAAGAGTTAAAAAATGCGTCTATATATCGATTTTATGCAAATATTACCTTTAAAAAATAAGACATTACATAATTAAAGCGCACGCGCCAAGTAATCCTGCTTTATTTTTTAAACTTGCAACGTTTAATTCTACCTTAGGACCTTTATCGCCCGCAAAAATCATTTTGTTTAATCTTTCCCTTAACGGATTAACTAAATTATCCCCTTCGTTGCTTATTCCTCCCCCTAAAAGTATTATTTGAGGTCTAAACACGTTTGCAACGTTTACCAAACCTACGGCAACGTAGTCCAAATATTCTTCTACTACTTTTTTTGCCGTTTCGTCTATTAAAGCGTACTTAAAAGCAGTTGCGCCGTCTATTTGGTCAAGTCCTACGTTCCATAAAACGCTGTTTTTGTTTTGCTCCATTTTTTCTTTCGTAAGTTTAATTAACGCGCTTGCGGAAGCGTAAGCTTCGTAACAACCTTTAAGTCCGCAAGTGCATTGATTTCCGTTTACGTTAATTATCATATGCCCTATTTCCGCGCCTGCCGAACGGTTACCCGCAAAAATTTTGCCGTTTATTATAATTCCACCGCCTACGCCCGTACCTAAGGTAATTAAAACGCTGTCTTTATAATTTTTCCCCGCGCCGAATTTCGCTTCCCCGAGAGCCGCAACGTTTGCGTCGTTACCGATAACTACGGGGATTTTTAATTCTTGCATAACGGCGTTTTTAAGATTAAAATTTTCAAAACCCAAATTTCCCGCAAAAATTACTTCCCCACTCGACGAATCTATCATTCCGGGAACGCCTATTCCCATACCGCGACAATCGGTGAGTTTAATCTTTAATTTAACGCATAAAAATCTAGCGAGAGTACAAATATTTTCTACAATCTTACCGTTTCCCGCCTGTACTTGCGTGGGCACGCTTTCTTGCGCTAAAATTTCGCCTTTTTCGTTACAAATTCCGCCTTTTATAAACGTTCCGCCTAAATCTATTCCCAAATAAAACATATCGCTTTCCCTTAATTATATTTTAATATATTATATAGTAAAGTTTAAATAAACGCAATAAATTTTAAAATATTCAAAATATTATCTTATTTTTTTAAAAAACTATTTACAAAAGTAAAAATTTTTGGTATCATTTAAATACTATTGATATAAATAGCTTTTTAGGAGGCGGTCATACAATGACAAAAAAATCCACAGTAAGAACTATTATAATTATCGTTTTATGCGCTCTAATTTTGTTACCTTTATTTTTCGGATTACTCCGCGCTATGACAAACGGCAATGGCGCGTTATCGGAATTTTTTGCAAAGGCTAATTTAGACTTTTGGAGAGTAGAATATAAGTATAATCTCGGCAGTTTTAAAATAGATAATGACCCCGATTATTACAATGCGGTAGCTAATAGACAAAATACTTCTTACGGTTTATTTTCCACTATGGGAATTACCAAAGCTTCTTGCGACTTTTTATACGCTAAAGGCGGAGTTTTTGGTCTTGCAACGCTTACCAGAGTTTTAGTAGTCATAACCACTATTTTCGCTATCGGCTTAATAATTATAGAAGTTTTCCGTTTCTTCGGTAAACATTTTAACGTTTTAGAAAACGCTTTAAGCTATGTGGTTTTATTTTTAGGAATTATAACTACGGTAATGAGCATTTTCTTCTTTGTAGGCACTACTTGCAAGATGTTAAAATCCGACTATATGGAACACAGTATGAAGTTTGTTGCAAGCTTAGGTTGGTATTTAGGAACGTTGCTTCCTATTGTGCTAGGCATATTCGTAATTTCTACAAAACCCTACGAAATTAAAACAAAAGATGAAGAGTAATAAAATATAATAATTTTAGCGACGCTTAAATGAAATGCGCCCCAAATGTTAAATACTCTTGGGGAATTTGCGGGTAGGTAGGTTTTAACTGCCTACCCGTTTTTTGTTCCCTGTGCTTTTTATGACACGTCGTACTGCGGGAGACGGATTGCCCCTACAAACTTGTAGATGATTTTCACTTCCTGCATTTTTCTGCCCGCATACCATTCCGTTTCGGATATAATGATTTTCTCCACGAAACTGTTGAGAATTTCGGGCGTCAGTTCCCGTATCTAGGAATAGGTCTTTACCATTTTAAGGAACTTGGACAGTTTTTCTTCGTCTTGCTCGGAATCGGTCAGGCTCCGCTTTAAATCCTGCATCTGCCTTTTTAATTCCTGTCCCTCGTCCTCGTAGGATTTCACAAGAAAATCAAACCTCTCATCGGTAATTCTGCCGTTTACGTTGTCTTCGTAAAGTTTGCGGATAATCCTGCCGATTTCGTCTTGTCGGTCGCTAAGCCGTTTCAACTCGGCTTTCGCTCTCGCCTGAAACTTTTCCGTTTCTTTTTTCGATCCCGACAGGTATTCGTCCACAAACTCCTTTTCGTGTAAAATAACGTATTCGCAAACCTTGTGCAAATCGCATTGTACAACCCGTTCGAGGTCGGATACCAAAATCCGATGACTACTGCACAATCCTTTTTTCTTCTTGCGATAGGTAGCGCAAGTGAAATTATCCATATTTCTGTGCTTTGCCACCCGTTGAATGGTAAGTCTGTTTCCGCAGTCGGCGCAATAGAGCAATCCCGAAAACATATTCGGCTCGTTGAATTTCGTGTATGCCCGTTTGGTCTTTCGCATTTGCTGTACCGTTTCAAAGGTCTTTCCGTCTATGATCGGCTCTTGCGTATTCTCGCAGATAACCCATTGGTCTTTGGGTAAACGCACCTGTTTTTTGTTCTTGAACGACTTTTTGGTCGTCTGAAAGTTTACCGTATGACCGGCATAGGCTATCTGGTCAAGAATGCCTTTTACGCTTGCAACGCTCCATATTTCGGGAAATTCGCTTAATCGGTGAATTTTTCTGCCGCGATGAAGATTGTATAACTGCGGCGTTTCAACTTTTTCTTCCGTCAACTTTCTTGCGATTTCCGGCATACGCATTCCGTCCACGAACATCTGAAAAATTCGTTTCACCGTTTCGGCGGCTTCTTCGTCGATGATCCATTTTTCCTTGTCGTTCGGATCTTTGATATACCCGAACGGGGGATTGGAAGAAAGGTGTTTGCCCGAATTGCCCTTTGCCTTGAATACGGCGCGGATTTTCTTGCTCGTATCCTTTGCGTACCACTCGTTGAACACATTCTTAAACGGCGTTAAGTCGTTTTCCGTCTGTACGTTGCTGTCAACGCCGTCGTTTACGGCGATAAACCGCACGTTGCAGTTCCCGAAATAAATCTCCGTGTAATAACCGACCATTATGTAGTCTCTGCCGAATCGGGACATATCCTTGACGATAACCGTTCTGATTTTTCCTTCTTCCACGTCCGACATCATTCTCTGAAAGTCGGGGCGGTTGAAATTCGTTCCCGAATAGCCGTCGTCCACATAAAACTCGGTGTTCGTAAAGCCGTGTTCTTTGGCGTATTTTGCAAGCATTTCCTTTTGATGAACGATACTGTTGCTGTCGCCGACGAGTTCATCGTCTTTGGAAAGGCGACAGTAGAGAGCGGTGACATCACCTCCGTAATTGTAATTTCTGTTTTTTATCGCTATTTGTCCTAACATCTTACTTACCTCCGTTAAAAGGCAAACAGCGAGTTCGTTCCGTTTGTTCCCTTATCATCCCGTCTCTTCGTCGGGATATAAGTCTTTTCATAATATCCAGCGGCGTATCCGTCGCATTTTTCATTTCTTCGGCTACAACGACGTACGTCTTGTCGCCGATAACGTGGTATTCTACCCGCTCATACGGCAGGTTATTGGTTTTTGCTTCGTTTTCCGTAATTTTAATCTCCTTATCATTGATTTCAATTACGCAAAACGGCAGGAAATAGGTTACGGCAAATCAGTAGTCAAAGTGCCGTTTTCTTTCTTTTTCTTCAAAGCCTCGTATCCCTCTTTGATGAGGCGGACTTTGGTTATATCGTTTTCTTCGAGAAATTCGTTTATTTCATAAAAAAGCGCTCTCGGTATCATCGTGCCGATGTTTCCGCTTGCCTGTTTTCTCTTTTCCTTATTCTTTTCTTCATACTTCCTGCGCGTCTTGCGTACAGGCGTATCTTCCTTTCTTTCCATTACGCTTAACCTCCGAAATTATATTCTCGTATTGATACGTATTTTATCTTGTTTCAGATAAAAAGTCAAGCTCGGATGGGGAGTAACGGGAAGGTAGCCCTTTAATTTTACTTATAATTGTTGTTTTTGTTGTGTCTTTCGTATTCTCTCCGTTCTTCTTCGATTTCCCGTTCAATCTGTTGCAGGCGCGGAATCCGCATCGTTACGTCCGGCGTGAACATAGAGAGAACGGAGTCAAAGAAACTGCCGATGGTTTTCGGCTTGCCTTGGCTTATGCGCCTGTACTCCGTAGGGTTCGTTCTTGCAAGAGTTTTCCCGACGCGGGCGTAATGCGAATCGCTGTCTTTTTCCTGTTGCAGAGTTTCCGCTTTCTTTGCATATTCGAGCGTTTCGCCCATAGACCTGTCAAGCCTTTTTGTCAGGTCTTTGTTCTCTGCCGTTAAGGCAACGACCTGTTCTTGCAGCCGTCCGCGCTTACGGGGAATATCCCCGTTTTTCGCCTCGGCAAGAGCGTCTGCGTAAACCTGATTTTCTTGCCGTATCGCCTCGGCTTGTTCGATTATCTTTTTCGCCTTGAACTCTGCTGTGGAAAGGTGCTTTGCCTGACTGCCTTCCTTTCCGCGTTGTAAGCCGTACTTCTTTCCGACGGATTCATAAAAGTCCGTTTGCAGTTGTTGTAATTTCGATTTGTCGAACAACTCTTTACTGCAAAGCCTTCCGTCTGGCGTGATAGGAACAAGATTGAGGTGCATATGCGGCGTGGATTCGTCCATGTGAATTACCGCCGATATTACGTTTTCCGTTCCGTATCTATCTTCAAAGAACTTGGTGCAGTCCGAAAAGAAGTTGTATTGCGATAATTTCGATAGTCCGTCAAAGAACGCTTTATCTGCGCCCACGACAATAGAGTTCATCACGACCGCGTCTTTGCGCGGAGAGAGATTTAACTCGGTTATTCTCTGATTGATGAACTCGGTGTACGTTCCGTCGGGGTTGTGCATATGATAATTGTCATTTGTCTTTGAACTGTCTATCTGCGGATTGTCCGGCTTATAATTCTCGTCCCGTTCGTTTTCCCGTTCGATGGGGGCGACGTCTTGCTTATGGTATTTTTCCATATGACATACTAAATAAGAAATTGTGGTTTCCTCCTTAATTTTAATTTTCGTTAGCCGTTGGGCAAAGTGCATAGTAGAGAGTGTCTGCCACTGTGATTTTTTAGTGGACATTCAGCCTCGCAGAGCCCACTACTTCGGAATCGAAGTATAGTGGGCTACACTTTGCCCAAACTGTTCTCTTTTTACTTCCCGTTTGCTTCCAAAGTTGCGCCCGCTTATGGCGGACGACATTGCTCGTAGTTTTTCATATAACCTCCCGATTTTTGGCGTGAAAAAGGTCGTTGATTTTTCTTCATCACCGACCTAAGATGCGTTTCGGCATAAGCCTTAACGCGGTATTAAATTGTCTGTTCTTCTTACATAATAAAGCCTCCTTGTTTTTGTCTGAGAATAAAAAAATCCGCACGAATCTCAATCAACCGTTAAACGGTAATCTTCTTCGTGCGGATTAGTTCCGCTTATTAAATTGTAGATTGTACTTAAAAAATTGTACAACAATAAAACCCACACTCCAAACCGCATTTTTACGGTTGAAATGCCTGTCGCAGAAATTGCTCATTCTCAAATGCAACCCTATGGTAAAGCGACAGTAATTCTTCGCTACAATTCTATGCCGTAGCGATATTCACTTCCACGTCAGGGGAAGGAATAATGGGTAAACTCCCTATAATATATATACCCACAATAGCAACAATTCAAACATACGTTCGAAGTTGTATTCTTATTTTAGCATATCTTTTTCAGCGTGTCAAGCCTCAAATGTCCACGATTATGGACATTTGACTGTTTTTTTGTCTATAAAACTATATTTATCTCGTCGTACCTGTCGATTTCGCTTTGACTGTTTTCAACCGTTTCTTTCAGTTGCCGTTGCTCCTGCTCATATTCCTCGAACATCAAAGCAAACCGTTCTTCCGTTATCATGGCTTTGAATATACAATTTGCTATAGGTAATCAATTAACTTTTTACATACTTAAAAAGGATTATTCCCTTAATTACCAACAGCAAAAATACCACTGTTGTAGCATACGCTTCTCTTGTTATAGCCAGAAGACATACCGTAAGAATACTTAGTACCATCGATATTACCGTAACAATTTTTTGTCCTTTTTGAATTCTGATTTTTGTTAGAATTATTTTTACGGTTCCAACCAAGATAAGCGCTATATACATAATCCAATATGTCAAGATATTAAACAATGTGGTTTGAGTATATGCAAACAGATTTACGGCATAAATATATTCGTCGATCGATTTTGGATAAAGAGGCAAAACGACAAGCAAAAATGAAAACAAATCGACAATTCCGAATATCAGGTCGCACATATTCCGAACGTTGGATTGATTTTCTTTTTCTGCAATGGAAAGTAATTTTTCCCCCGATAACAAATCATCAATAGTAACAGAAAAAAAACTTGCTATTTGTTTTAACGAATCTATACTCGGATACCCCCTTCCCGATTCCCATTTTGAAACAGCAGTTCTTGACACATATAGAGCCTCCGCTAATTCTTCTTGCGTAAGCCCTCTGTTTTTTCTCAATTCTTGAAGTTTTTCATTAAATTCCACAGCAAAACCTCCGGATCAGTTTTCTTTTTTCGCGCATAACAAAACAACAGCTTTATAAATTAAAAATAACCCTGCACTCAAAATGATAGAACCGATAATATCTGTAATCCAATGAACTCCTGACAGCAATCGTCCAATTACCATAAAGGCGGAAAAAATAATGCTAACGATATTTATAACTATTTTTACCCACGCATTTTTGATCCTGCGATTACACTGAAAAATAAGCGTTGGCATAACGCTTAATACAACAAGCGTCGTTGACGACGGGTAAGAAGCTTCCATATGCCCGTTGATAAATACTGGTCTGTAATTTATCGGAATCATTTCAAAAACAAAATATCCCAACATTACTAAAATGTAATAAATTCCTAAAATAATAATGTCATAATCTACTTGTAATAAGCTTCTTCTCTTAATCAGTTGAATAAGTCCGATTGTTGCGAATATCATGCAGATAACCAACGGTACAATACCCAACCAATCAGTAATGATATAGAGAGGCATATTCGTTCCTGTAAGTTTGTGAAACCAACAGTTAAATGTTGCAAGACCTATATCCGTACCGTTCAATCCGACTTGTTGAACGTCCACCATCTGTATTAATATTGTCCAGACAGCAAATGCTATTATTAACATAATTCCTATGACTAATGTTCTTTTTCCACTCTTTTTCATTTTTACTCTCCTTACTTTGTCTGCTTTGCCCTTAGGCTAATTTAATTATAATTGAAAGAATGGAAAATATCAAGAACCGATACTTCACATGCTTGACACGATTCGTATCATTTGTTTAAATTGTTTTCTGAAGCCTTTAATCTACCGCCCCAATTTATAAAAGAAAGCCTCAAAATATAATTTATTATATCATATTCACTAAATAATTTCAATACCTTTTAGCGTTGCAATATTATTAAGAAAAAGAAGAGCCCGATTTCTCGGACTCTAAAAACGAACTCGCTATTTGCATATATTGAATTTAATACTTCTTCTAAATTCCCCACGAATATCTAACTAAAGTTAGACAAACTTTTGGGGCGCATTTCAAACACCCTAAGCAGAGTGTTTTTACTTTTTTATATCTTCTTTTTTAAACTTTTTTTTAACAGTATTAGCAAACCTTATTAGATAATCTACGTTGTAGTAATCATTTTTCAAATTCGGTTAGCATATAACCCCAATATCTTCAACTGAGTTTATGACATATAAGTTATTTATATCTTATTTTTATCGATAGGTAAATACTCTATATTCATATATATGTAAGCAAGAAAACGTTTTCTTTTTATATGAAGAACTCTGGTTTCTAATAAACCAATATCCGTTGCCTCCCATAAAAGAACCCATGCAACTATTTCTATTACAGACTCCCATAACGGATTACCTATAAAATAAGCGTATAAAAGTTCCAATATAAGTACAAAAATACCCACACTTCCCAATAAAAAAGAAATAATTCTGTTTCGCTTTATTTCTTGTTCATTAGCAATGTATTTTTGCATATAATATTCTTTTATTGCCGAAGTGTAAATTTTTTCTTCTTGTTTATCTATGCAGTCGTTTTTAATCTGTAAGCTCTTCTTGTGGCAATACCGAATTTGCCTCGTTATCAATAAATTCTGCAACTTCGGCACTTATAACGGAAGATTGATTTTCCGAAAACTCAGACAAAAAACTATCGTCTTTTTTTACGTTCATTTGAATAATAACTCTTCCGTCTTTATCACGTTCCAATTTTCTGTCTTTCATTTTTAAATCAGTTTCTTTTTTCATTTCCCTGAATTTTTTATTC
>CAJMEI010000039.1 GCA_905212395.1 uncultured Christensenella sp.
TTGAAATATTGAAAAATTTATTTATAAATGGTATAATAAAAAAATGAGAAATAAAAGAATAGATTTACTAAGGGTTATAGCGATATTTTTTATCGTATGGTTACATTCGGCAACGGATAAAGTTTTTCCGAGCGCGGTTATGCAAATAAGCGCCGTACCCGTACATATTTTCTTTTTCCTTGCAGGGTATTTTTGTTTCGGAAAAACGGATAAGCAACTTTGGAAACGAATTTTACATTTTTTCGCGCTGTACGTTTTAGCTAACGTTTTTTATTTAATAGTGTGCTGTATAGTTACAAAAAGTACGCCTATAAGCTATTTAAAAGGTCTTTATAGTAGTCAGGGATTTAAAAAATTCTTTTTAAATTTTTTTGCGTTTAATACGTTTTTACCGTCGCAATTAGGCGGGCATTTATGGTATTTATCGGCGTTTATCGTGGCGATGATAGCTTTGATAATCGTAAGAAGAAAATTTTTATTGCCTATTTCTATAACTCTTTATTTAATAGGCGTTGCGCTTTCACGAATAATATTCCCCGTTAAAAATATAACGGTTTCCGCTTATTGTTTGAGAAACGGAATTTTCGAAGCCGTACCTATGGTATTTTTGGGATATTATCTTCATTCTATAAAGGACAAAACGCAAAGAATATATCAAAGAAAAGCTTTATTTTTTTCCGTTTCTGCGATAATTTTAATTGTAAGTTATATAATCTTAACCGTAATTTACAAAAAATTTAACGTTTGTACGGATTTGGCTATATTAAACGTTGTGATAGCCCTAACGCTTTTCTTCTTGTTTGCTTATCCCGCAAAAGAAAGAGATAATAATGTCGCATTAAACTTATTTGCTTTTATCGGGGCGAAATTAACGCTTTATATTTATATAATTCATCCGATATTTATAGTAGTGTTTTCAAAAGTTTTAAGCAAATTTATGGTAACGCTTTTTGCGTTTTTGGCTTCGCTTGCGGTAAGCTATTTGTATTACGAATTAAAAATTACGTTTAAAGATTTATTAAACAAGAAAAAACAAACGGTTTGTAGTCAAGAAAAATTAAGCGAAGAGAACGAAGAAAAAAACACTAACGAACAATAAAAAAAGCGGTAACGAAAAGTTACCGCTTTTAGCATTTTAAATTTTAGTTAAATTGGTTTGTCGTAAACGTTTTTAAAGTATAAACTATTTCTCCCGTAGAGAACGCAGGGGTAGAAAACTTTAATAAAACGTTATTTTTAAACATTGTCGTTTGCGTAGAATAATATGCGTAAAGTTTAGAACCGCTGTAAGTTCCCGTTTTGCAAATAGATAAACAATCTGTTTTAATAGAAGTTTGTTTGTGTCCGTAAAGGGTGCAGTCGGTAGTCATATCGGTATTGGTAGATTCCGCCTTAACCGCTAAGGAAAGCATTTCGTTTTGCACTACGCTATAAGTTTTTAACGTTATATTAAATCCGCTTTCTATTTTATACATTCTCGGATAGAACATTAAAAGTTCGTTTTCGCAAAAAGACGAAGAATTATAAGATTTTTCGCTTTTTTCGGGCGTTTCCAAAACTTTGTCGGATAATTCTTTAAAGCTTGTAACCGCTTTATCGCCGTAGTTTACGGTGTATTCGTATTTAATAGTTTCAAATTTAATAGAGCTTCCGTCGGGAACGGGAGAAGTGGAAGTTACTTGTTTTTCCGTTCTATACGGTTTAATGCTGTCGCCGTATCCTTTAAAATAAACTACGCTGTGCATGCTGTCGTCGACGTTAGCGGTTTTTGATTTATAGGAATAAGTTCCTTTTAAGACCATAGAACTTTCAAGTTTATAACAAACTTCATCGCTATCGGGCAAAGTTGATTTAGTTAAATGCGTTTGGTAAGTTCCCGTAGTAATAGTAAGGGTTACTTCAGCTTTTTTATACGGTTTAATTTCAATTTCGTATTCGCTTTTTTCGTCTACGTCCGCAATTCCGCCGGTTTGAGGGTTTTTAAGCCAATAAGCTCCGCTTTTAGAATAAGAAGTAGGGCTTGACGAACAACCCGAAGCAAGCGAAAAACACAAAACGCAAGTAAATAAAATCGCAATTAATTTTTTCATATATTCTCCGTTTTTAGCGTTAAAATTTTAACGTTTTTTCGTTTAATAACAACATTATAACAAAAACGATAAAAAAAAGCAAAATAAATCGATAAAAAATTCCGATTAGTACGTTAAATGTGATATAATACAAGAAGTCGGAAGTTTGCTTGCAAAAGTTTTCTTTGCATTATTTAAAATTTTAGCGGTAAAATTTAAAACTACCTTTAAAAGTTAATTTTTACGACTAGAATAATAAACGCGAAATAAGGGTTTAAAATGATTTACGTTGAAAAAAATTTTTACAACTTAACTAATAAAACCATAGACGTCATTAAAGAAAAAGGGGATAAGTCTACGATAGTATTTTCGGAAGACAGGAATACTTTGGCTTTGGAAAGGGCGTTATGTGAAAAAACGGGCGGAAGTTTTTTTTGCGACGTAACTACGCTTAATAGGTTTTATTTAAAATTAAACGATAAAAAGGACGTTTGCACAAAAGTTGCCAGCAGTTTAATTTTAAAGCAAATTATTTTAAACAATAAAGAGAAATTAAAGTGTTTTGCGTATTCTTCGGCGCTGAGTCTAGCAAAGTCTTTATTCGAATTGATATCGCAGTTAAAAAGCGCGAAAGTAACTCCCGAAAAAATTTTAGAGTGTTCGGGTAAGTTCGACGGATTATTTGCGAATAAATTACACGACGTTGCTTTTTGTTACAGCGAGTACGAAAAATTTTTGTCCGAGAAAAATTTATACGACGGAAACAACTATTTAGACGGTTTTGTAGAAAGTTTAAAAACTTTTCCGTTAGAAGATTATTGCGTAATTATATCGGGGTACGATTCTGTTACAAAGCAAACGGCGCAAATTTTTAAAGAAATCTCTTTGCGCGCAAAAAGCGTAGACTTTATAGTTTTAGGCGGAAGAGAAGAAGTTTACGTTAACGAAATGGCAGATTTTGCTAAGTCTTTAAAACAAGATTTAGTTTGTTCTCCGGAACTTCCTTTGACGGAGTATTTATTTAACGAAGGCAAAAAAGTCGGCTTATATAGCGATAAAGTGGCTATAAAGGAATACGGAAACGAAGTAGAAGAAATAAATTCCGTATGTGAAAAAATAAGGTTAAAAGTAAATAACGGGGCAAAGTATTCGGACTTTTTATACGTTGCAGGCAATTTTTCGTCGGCAAAGCTTATGATAAAAAAAGCTTTCGACGATTATAATATTCCGTATTATTTCGAAGATAAATTCGTTTTATCGGAACATCCTTTATTAAAAGCCTTAAGCGTTTTTTTAGACGCGGTGTATTATAAAGGAGATTTAAGGCGTTATAAAAGATTTTTGCGTTTTTCCGCCATTTTGGACAAAACGGCGTCGGACGAGTACTTGTCTTTCATAGAAAAAAACGCTTATACCGAAAAGACGATAGCTTTTCCCTTTACGGAAAAAGACGAAAAAATAGAAGAGTATGAAAAAATAAGACAAAAAGGCTCTATTGTTTATTCTTGCGCTCAAAGCGGAACGGTTAAGTATTTTTGCGATAAAATAAGGGAAGTTTTTTCCGTATTTTCCACGCAAGGCAACTGCGAAAAAATAGCCGAAATATTTAGCAGGGAAGGGGAAGAGGAATTAGCCGAATTTTGCGTTACGGGGCAAGAAAAAATAGAAGAGTTATTAAACGAGCTTGAAATTTTTTCTACCAACGAAAAAATCAGCACGATAGAGTTTAAAAGTTTATTATTGTCGGGCGCGGAGAGTAGCGAAATTACAGTGCTTCCGCAAACTTCGGAATGTGTATACGTAGGTTCTTACGCCGAATGTAAATTCCGTTTTGCTAAAAACTTATTTGCAACCGCGCTTACTTCTACCGTTTTATCGCCCGTAAACGACACTTGTATTTTTACCGACTCCGATTTAAGGCGATTAGACGCTTTATCCGTTGAAATAGACCCTAAAATAGAAATAGTAAACAGGCGTCAAAAAGAAGCGCTTTGCGTTGCGTTAACGGAATTTACAAATAGCGCCGAGTATTCTTATTCCGTTACGGATTTGAACGGCGGAATGAATATGCCTAGCGAGATAATAGCAAATATCGAAAATTGCTACGACGTAAAAACGGTAAAAGTAGGTTTGTATAACGAGTTGCTATTAAGTCAAGGGGACGAAAAATTAAAAAAAGATTATTATTGTTCAAAGTTTTTAACCGAAAAAACGGGGCTTAAAAATTTTGCGATTCAAGCGGAGAGATTTAGATTTTTTCAAGGGGATTCCTTTGGTTTTTCGTCTTTTTACGAAGCGTTAAAGGGAGAAAAGAAAGAAGCAAAACTAGATAAAATTTTAAGAGAAGTAAACAGTGAAATTGTCGTTTGCGAGAAAACAGCGGGAGATTTGTTTTTTAAAGACGGATTCGTTTCTGCTACGACTTTAGAGCAATATTTTTCCTGCCCGTATAAAAATTACGTTTCCAACGGGTTAAAGTTAAAAGAAGTTCAAGACGGAACGGTAAAGCCTAACGACTTGGGTAGTGTTTTACATGAAGTACTACAAAATTTTATAAAAATAGCTTTTGGCGACGATAACGCAAATAAACAAGAATTTACGGACAATCAAATAGAAATTATCGTAAATCAGCTTATAGACACACTTTTACTAGACGAAAACTATTCTAAATACTTAAAAAAAGTTCAATACAAGTTAACTTTTTCACTTCTTCGACAAGAAGCCGTTAAGTATTGTAAAAGGGTATACGCTTCGTTTAAAAACAGCGAATTTCGCCCGTTGTATACCGAAAAATCGTTTGGATTCGAAAAGGATAAATTTAAAGCTATTGACCTTCCCGTAAAAAGCGGAAAATATAAAGTTAAGGGAATAATAGACAGAATAGACGTCGACAAGGAAAACAACGCTCGAATAATAGATTATAAATCGGGTAAAACAAGCGTTAAAACGGACGGTGGAGAAACTAATTTCGAAGACGAAAGTCTGCTTTATAAAGGCAAAAAAATGCAATTGTACCTTTATATGAACGTTTTAAAAGACAATAATTATTCGGTTTCGGGAGTATATTACGCTCCCGTAAACGATAACTATTTAAAGGCGGGCGATAAGCTTTCCCCTATATTGCAAGGTAAAACGGTGTACGATGAAAAAATTATAAAAAACACCGACGCTAATATTTTCGAAAAATTAGACAGCGACGTTTTAAGCGTAAAGTTTTCGAATGATAAGGTAGTAAAGAAAAATAAAGACTTTTTAGATAAGCAAACTCTTTTAGACTGCGGGGAATACGCTAAAATTTTAAGCGGAAAAGCCGTTGACGAAATAAAAAAAGGCGTGATAATCGCGTCTCCCTCGGGGTCTGATTGCGAACGTTGTCAATATAAAGGACTATGTACTTTCGACAAGGAAAAGCGCGACACAACAAGGCGTATTCGCAAGGTTAGCGGAGAAAACATATCCGTAATCGTAGAAAAGGAAAATAAAAATGGAAAGGACTAAGGAACAACTTTCGGCTATAAATTCAAGGGGAAAAAACGTTTTGGTATCCGCTTCCGCAGGGAGCGGGAAAACCAGCGTTATGATTGAAAGAATAGTCAATATCATTTTAAATAAAGAAGCGGGTATAGACGAAATTCTTGCCACTACCTTTACTAAACTTGCCGCCGAAGAGATGAAACAAAGGCTGTTAAAAGCGTTAAAACAAAGCGGTAGTAAGGACGAATTCGTTTTAAAAAGCATAAGAAACTTACCGTATGCGGATATTTCTACAATACATTCTTTTTGCGTAAATTTAATAAGGAAATATTTTTATTTGTTAGACGTCGGGGCGGATTTTAAAATAATAGAAGAAACGGACGCAAGCCAGTTAAAACAAGAAGTAATAGATTTTACCTTTACAAATTTATACTCATCTGAAAACCCCGCCTTTTTAAGGCTTGCGAAAAAATATACGCGTTACCGCCAAGATACCGCTTTTAAAAACTACGTGTTAAGCTTATATAATTACGTCGAATCGGAAAAAGACCGTTTCGGGTTTTTAAGAAAGTCTTTAAAATACTATTGCAAGCAAGGTTCAGATGAACTTTTACAAAGCTTTTACGAGATGAAAAAAGGCGAGATAAACGACTTATTGCCCCACTTATCTGCTTTAAAAGATTATAAAAGCGAGAAATGGGACAAGTTTAGTATAAGCGTTGAACAAATGATAAATTCGTGCCGTGAGTTTTCCGAAAGCTTAGAAAAAGCGAAGGCTATAAGCGGAATTGAATTTTCTTTGCCCAGAGTTTTAAAATTAACGGAAGAAGAAAAAGACAAGAAAGAATATTTAAAAGCTTGTAAAGAAAAACTCGAAAGTGTATTTTCAAGTTTTAAAGAGTTTGCGTCTTGCTGTGAAAATACCGAAATTATAGAACTTGCGGGGAAAGACTATTCGGATTTGGCGGACGTTGTAGAGATATTTTCGAAAGAATATTCTCAAATAAAAAGAGATAAAAACGTTTTAGATTTTGCGGATTTAGAATATTACGCCATAAAACTTTTATCAAACGAGCAAACCGCCAACGAAGTAAAAAACAAATACAAATTTATTTTGGTTGACGAATATCAAGACGTAAATTCGGCGCAAGAATATATCATCGATAAAATTTCAAATAACAATCTTTTTTTGGTGGGGGACGTAAAGCAGTCGATTTACGGATTTAGGGGTTGTAACAGCGATATATTTTTAAATACCAAAGCAAGATTTTTAAACGGCGAAGGGGAATATATAGAGTTAAAAGAAAATTTCCGTTCGGCAAAAAACGTGATAAATGGCGTAAACAATATTTTTTCCAAAGTTATGACGGAAGATTTAATGGGTATAGACTATAAAAGCTCCCCTATGAAATACGGCGGATTATATAAAAATTACGACGGGGAAACAAGGCTTTACTTTTGCGAAAAAGACGAGACCGACGAAGAAAATAACTTGGAAACTTACGACTTGTTGAAAGACGCGTTTTCGGAAAGCAATTCCTCATTTAAAGAAGGGGAACAAGTTTTAGCAATAATAAAGGAAAACGTAGGCAAAGATTATTACGACGTTAAAAGCGGTTCTTTGCAAAAAATATGTTTTTCCGATATAACGATACTCGTTAGGTCAATGGGTAATTTTACCGATAAGCTTATAAAATATTTGTTAAAAAGCGGAATAAGGGTTTCTTGTCAAAACAAAAATAAAGAACCCGACTATCCCGAAATTAACGTTTTAATAGGTATTTTAAAATTATTAATACGTTTATCGGACGTTCCGCTTGCAATTGCCTTAAAAAGCGAAATGGGTTGTTTAACGGAAGAAGAGCTTTGCAAAATAAGGTTGAATTATCCTACGGGGACTTTTGTGGAAGCCGTTAAGAATTACGATAAAAACGACGAATTAAAAAATAAAATAAACGCGTTTTTCATTTATTACGATAATTTACGCCTTAAAGCGGAATTCGAAAACGCAGGCAGTATTTTAGGGAGAATTTTATCCGATACGGGAATGGAAGTTCGTTTCGGAAGTTCAGCGTTCGGGAAAGCAAAATTAGACAGGGTTTATAGATTTATGAACGCCGTTAAGGAAATGAGTGTAGAAAGCGTAATAAACGCTATGGAAACGGGCGCGTTAAAAATAAATTTTTCTTCCGTTTCTGACGACGACAGCGTAAAAATTATGACGATGCACGCTTCTAAAGGCTTAGAATTTCCCGTTGTGATTTTGGCTAATTGTAGCGCAAGGTTTAATAAAGACGATTTAAAAAAGGATATCGTAATAGATAGGGATTACGGCGTTGCGGTAAAATATTTCGACGAAGTTAATAAGAGAATTTATTATAAATTACCGCATATGGAATTCGTAAAATATTGCATAGACAAAATAATTAAAAAAGAAGAAGCAAGGCTATTTTACGTTGCGACCACAAGGGCAAAGTATAAACTTTTTATAATAGGTAAAAAGCAAAAAGATAAGGTTGTTTTAGAAGAAAATAAATTTTTGGATTTTATAAAAGACGGCGACGTTCCGCAAGGAGAAATTGTTAATTTAAAAGAAGAAATTTTTGACGAACGAAAAGAAAGAACCGTTTTTTGTAACGATTATATTTCGGATTACGTTAGCGAAATTAAAAAGAACCTACAATTTAAATACAAATTTGAAAACGTCCCCGTAAAAAAATCGGTCAGCGAGTTAAGCGAATTTTCCTTTGACGACGATAGGGTATACGAAAGATTAAATTTAGGCTCTACTTCTACGGAAATAGGAACTGCGTATCACAAATTTTTGCAAGTTTGGGATTTTTCTTCCGATTTTAACGAACTGTTTTCTTCTTTACAAGAAAACGGATTTTCGCAAGAAGAAATAGCCCTTTTAGATAAAGAAAAGTTAAGCGATATTTGTTCTATGCCGATTTTTAAAGAGCTAAA